>NZ_KE384651.1:60712-79141 GCF_000426905.1 Dolichospermum circinale AWQC131C | reverse complement strand
TCCCCCCGCTGCGGGGGGATTGAGGGGGGTGCGAGGAGGGGGCTTAAGATGTACCTCATAAGAACGGAAACCCCTGTAAGTTGACACCTATCAGCTTTTGCTTTACCCCTACAACTAAATTAAAATCTGTCATGCAACATTATTTACTTTACTTTTTGATTGCTTGTTTCACTACTTCGATATCTAACTCCAATATACGAGCAATTGGTTCTACAGTTAACCCCTCACTTAACAATCTAGGAATCGTTTCTAACTTCGTCTCTTCCTTGATCTCTTCCCTAACTTCTTCCTTAACTTCCTGATAAAATCGAGTTTGTTGCCATTCTGTTAATCCAAACATTGTTTCCAACTCCTGACGGCTATAGGATGAAAATTTATAAATCAGCATTCTCTCTACTAATTCTAAAAGATTTGATAACTCGAACATGGGTTGATTAAAGGGGCGGTTAGAAACCACGTCTACACAGACAAAACCCACCTGCGTGGGTTGGGTTTCCGAATTCTATTCACTAAACCCCTAAACTCGAAAATGGTTATTACCTGATCATTTTTAATTATTATTTAATTTTTCAACGACATCATTCATCTCCTGTTCAATCCTGTTTAATTGTCGTTGTAAATTATTACGACTTTCGGCATTTTCTGTGTAATTCAATTGGTTATAAACTGCTTCATAATCACCTTCTAAAATTACTAATCGTTTGTTCAATTCCCTAGCTTTAATTTCTTGTACCCGACTTAAAGAGGGAGAAGAATTTATTGTTTTTTGCTGAATGGCTTGATTTAAAAAATCCCAAGTTTCCACTAACACTGTTGTAGGCATCATAAATGCCGCTTTCACACCCTCTCGCTTTTTCTCTGCGGCCACAGCCATACCTACAACTCCCTGTAATGATTCATCCCATACAGGAGAACCACTAAAACCCGGTTCAATCTGATACCCAGGAACTTTAATGGCTTCTATTTGTATCCAGCGTGTAGCTTGAATATCACGCAGTTCACCGTCAGCCCAAACACCAGTATCATGTCCTTGGGGAAAGCCAAAGATGCGAAATTTATGTTGCCAATAATCTGATGTGGTGACAAGTTTTACAGGACTCACACCCGTTGGTAGAGTATCATCTATCTGTAATCCCGCAATATCTTCCTTGCTTTGTCCTGGGTTCACAGGTTGCCAAAATGCAACATTGGCTTTTACTTTTTGTCCAGGTGCAATCAGAGGAAAATCAACTTCTATAGTTTCAGTTGGAGGGTCTTGTGTATTAGTGACAATACTCAAAGCTGCTGTAATTACATGAGCGCAGGTAAGAAGATGGTATTGAGTCACTAAAAAACCAGCACCAACAACTTTACCCTGTTTATTATAAATGCGAGCGATCGCACATTTAAAGACCTGAAAATAATTTTCAGTTGACATAAAACTTACAAATCTTAGTCCTTACTCCACTTCACCGTAATCTCAAAAGTGACTTCTCCACCCACAGAAGTTAAAATTACTCCTGCATCAGCACTGAGTTTGACTCCAAACTTAACTTCCATTTCCTTGGGACCTAAGTCTTTAAATTTGTTACTAATGCTGGCAACTACAGGCTTAATATTATCTAGGGCTGCTTCAAAAGTTTGTTTTGCCTCTGCAACCATGCGACCAGATGGTAAAGCGACTCTCTCAGTAGAACTAAATGTATCTTCTGATTCCTCAATTTCCACTAAGAATTTACCGTCATTTTCTAACTTAAACTCAACTAATTGCTTTTCTGTCATGTATATATATACTGTTAATTAAACTATGCAACATCAAATATATAACATTCCCTGCATATTTGAAAAGTAAAAAACAATAATTCAACTTGAACTTATTCTACCCCTTGAAAACAAAGACTCTCCTTCAAACCATTCATCCAAGAGCGATCTATTAGATGATCATGTTGCAAGCGACCGACCACAATTCCAGAATGAATAGCAATACGCGCTGCAAAATCAACAACATCAGCTTTAGATTTAAGTTGCGCTAATTCTCCTTCATACTCACAAGGTATTAAAAATTCCCGCGACCACTGATCAGCTTCCTGTTCTGGCTCAGATTCCAAACTTTTCCCATTATCCCATTCATCGAGAAAAATATTTTCTTTATTATGTAATAGGATATGTGCAGCTTCATGGAAGAAATTGAACCAGAACCGATCATTAGTTTTACCGTAAAGTGAAAGTTGAATCAGGGCTTTATGGGGATTTAACCACCGCGCTACACCACTAACGTGCGCTCCTTTAATTGATGGTATTAAAACCAACACAACCCCAGATTCTCGGCATAATTGTTGCATCCGTGGTTCAAATTCTGCTAGTGGTAACACCGTCAAAGAGCGAATTTCCTGCACCGCTTTTTCAAACTTTGATTTACTGTATTTAGGACAATCTAATTTTTCTGCTTCTATTTCCCCCAACCGCAACCATGCGGAAATAGCACCAACATCACTTTGTTCTTCGCGGGTGCGACGAAAATTAACTTCTAAACTTCCGTAGCATTTCTGCCACTCTTCCGGTGAAGCAACACCAAAAAACTGTAATAAATTTTTTACCACTCCTGGTTTATTTTTAGCAATTAAATTACATTTAGGAATTACACCTTGGTTCATTAATTCTTTAACTGGTAATTGATCTAACCAAGATATCCACTCTTTTAAGCGGGTTTCCTCTTCTTTACTAGCTAAACCAGCGCGATATTGAGCTTCACGCTTGAGCCAAAATGCGGCTGTACTCCCTAAAACTCGTTCCAGCTTCAGGGCTGTTTCTTCATTGATAGGTGCTTTGCCATTAATTAACAAGCTGATATGTTTAGTGCTGTAGCCTAATCGGTATGCTAAATCTATTTGTGTCCAATCACGCTCTTCTAATATATCAGCAATGGTATCACCGGGAGGAGATACCCAATCTGGAGTAAATGGTCGGGTTGTCTCAATCATGGTAATCTCCAATAAAAACAATACAAACAGCAGTAACTTTTGACCAATCTACACTCCCATCCTCAGTTGAGGGAACGGGGTCATTATCAGGTTTAAATACAAGTCTTTTACCTCCTCGCCCTCTTCCTGGTTTACTCTTATCTATGTCTAATGCGTATTGACCTGCCCGATCTCCTGTTAATCTATGGGGAGAACCAGCAGTTAATTCCGCGACACAACTAACAGCAGCAAGATCCGCCAATCGGGTTTTCAATTTCTTGCTACAGTCTGCACCCAATTTTTTTTGTGCTTCTTTCTCCTCTAGACATAGTTTTTTTAGTTTGCCGTCAGCGAAAGAAATTTCCATGCGTTAGTAGACTAATACAAGTTTACCATTTTGGTAAATAAATTTGTTATATTCCAGAGAAGATATCATATCAATTAATGTAATCCTTTACCGTTTTGGTAAATAAATCTCTTATATCCCCATCTATGCCAAAAAAATTTAGGACGAGTATTAAACCCGTCCCATAATTTACATAATTTATTACTTATTACCTAAAACCTGGAAATGCTTGGTTTTGGCTGGTTTTTCTCAAAGGCGACACCCGGATTTGAACCGGGGGTGAAGGTTTTGCAGACCCTTGCCTTACCACTTGGCTATGTCGCCGCGCCTACGATTACTTATGATAGCACCATTTTTCCCAATTTGCACTATCTAGGAGAAATTTTTTTAATTATGCTTTTGATTATGAATTTTTTTCACAGACTGGACAGACTGAAAGCCTGTCCAGTATTGGATTTTAAGGATTTAATTGGACTTCTTGGGCAAAATTCCCCCAACGCAGGAAGTGAAAAGGACCAGCGACCGAACCCCAAATATGCTCATCTGTTTCAGGATTTCGCCCTCTGTCACGGCTGATGAACCTTTCACCGTCAATTTCAAAATCACTATCCAAATAGGTTCTTTGCCCGTCACGGATGACAATGCAGCCCTTTCCTGGTTCGACTGTGCCTTTGAATTGGCTGCCAGTCCATTCTACAATCATGTTACAACCAGAAAGCTTTTCTAGGCGATCGCTTGTTAAAGTTTGTAACCGGGGTAAATCACGGGAAGCACCGTAATAGTCTTTTTCTGCTTTGACTGTATAGTTTTCAATGTGGATTTTATCCCCTACAGTTGTCAGATGTAACACCCGCACGCGGTAGGGTTTATTCAGCATATAGTCGTAAGCTTGTTCCACAAACAAACTCACCCCTGATAATACCTGCCAATTTAGGGGACGCATACATACGCGAATATGGGCAAAAAAAGCCGGATTCTCGAAAACTTGGGCTTGATTGCTAAAATCGGCCGCCATCCACCGTGCTAAGGTGGTAATATCTGTAGAATGAGTCATACTAATTTTGGATTTTGCATGAGGAATGCTTATGATTTTAAATCCTGATGAGGCTCAAGCTACATCTTGTATTGAGTTTATCCGTATTTAACCAAAACGTCCAGAAACATAGTCACGGGTACGAGCATCTAAGGGACTACCAAAGATTTGACTGGTAACACCAAATTCTACCATTTGACCGATGCGACTTTCATCGGTACTGAAAAAGGCCGTGAAATCAGAAACACGGGTTGCTTGCTGCATATTATGGGTGACAATGACAATCGTAAATTCTGTTCGCAATTTGTGAATTAAGTCTTCCACTTTCATGGTAGCAATAGGATCGAGGGCTGAACAAGGTTCATCCATGAGTAACACCTTGGGTTTGACTGCTAAAGCCCTAGCGATACAAAGACGCTGCTGTTGTCCACCAGAAAGCCCAAAAGCAGATTGTTTTAGTTTATCTTTGACCTCATCCCAGAGGGCAGCACCTTTAAGCGCGGATTCCACAATTTCATCTAATTCTACTTTCGGACATCGGCCAGCAATTTTTACGCCGTAAGCAATATTTTCATAAATACTCATGGGAAAAGGGTTTGGTTTTTGGAATACCATACCAATTTCCCGACGCAGACGATTGATATTAATGCGAGGGTCATAGATGTTTTGACCAAAAAATTCGATATTACCTTCAACTTTGACTTTTCCCTCTAATTCACTAATGCGATTAATAGTTTTGATAAACGTAGATTTACCACAACCACTCGGACCAATTAGTGCGGTAACTTGGTTTTTATAGATATCCAATGATATCCCTTGAATAGCTTTATAGTTGCCGTAATAAAAGCTAAGATTTTTGACTTTGATCGCTGTGGTTAGATTACTCATAATTTAATACAAAAAACGTTTTTAATTGGCTTTACTTTTCTGAGAGATTAAGCGAGATATCAAGCTAAAAAATAGCACTATGGTCAGAAGAATGATAGAAGTAGTCCAAACTAATTGGTTTACTGCTGGGTCGGGATTATTATAAAGATTAAAAATCAATACTGGTAACGAAGCAGTAGGACTTAATAAACTATCTGACCAATTTTGACTAAATAAAGCGGTAAAAATTAGTGGTGCGGTTTCACCAGCAGCACGAGCTATGGCCAAGGAAATACCCGTAGTAATTCCGGGAATGGCAGCACTAATAATCACGCGAAAAGTAGTCTGGAAGCGGGTCCCTCCCAAGGCTGCGGATGCAAGACGTTGAGGTATAGGAATTAACTTTAAAGCTTCTTCTGTTGTCAATACTATCACTGGTAGCATAATTACAGATAAAGCAAAACCTCCAGCAATGGCGCTAAATTGCTTAGTTATTAAAACAATCACACCATAAGCGAACATCCCCACCACAATTGAAGGCACACCCGTGATAATGCTAGTGATAAATCTAACATATTGAGTGACTGGGTTGGTTTGACTAAATTCCGCTAAGAAAATTCCCGTCATTACCCCCACAGGAATACTGAATAATGCACCAATGCTGACCATGAGTATAGTACCAAGAATAGCATTGGCAAAGCCATTTTCAATTAATGGACTAAATAACATCTCCAATCTAAAGCCAGAAAGTCCCCTGTGCAAAATTTCCCACAATATGGACAATAATGGTAGAAGTGCTAATGCCGTTAAACCAAAGGCCAGTCCATTCATTAAGTATGTAAATACTTGTCTACTGGTAGGTAAGGGCTTGCATAATTCCGTTGCTATGGATTGATCTATTTGCGAATTGAAAGAATCACTCATATTGATTTTGGATTTTGGATTTTGGATTTTAGATTTTAGACAGAAATTTTCATTTTTTCTTCCTTCTTCTTGACTCCTTTCATCTATTCTTTTTACCAACCCATTTAACTAATAAAACAGCCGCAATATTGACAGCTAGAGTTAAGGCAAATAAAATTAAGCCTAAATAGCTTAACGAACCAATATGTAATCCTGGTTCAGCTTCGGCAAATTCATTAGCTAAAACAGCGGGGATTGTGTATGCTGGATCAAGTAAAGATAGACTGATTTGAGCGTAATTACCAATTACCATGGTTACTGCCATTGTTTCTCCCAAAGCCCTACCAAGAGACAACATAGCTGCACTTACCAACCCGGAAAATCCTGCTGGTAATAACACCCGAAAAATTGTTTCCCAGCGAGTTCCTCCCAAAGCCATAGATGAAGTACGTAAATCCTTAGGAATGACCAACATTACATCACGAGAAATAGCTGCCATTGTCGGTAAAATCATAATGGAGAGAATAATTCCCGCTGTCAACATATTATTTCCCACTGGATCTTCGGTATTAAATAGTGGTATGAATGCAAAAGTGCCACCAAGCCATTTTTCCAAAGGTTTGATGACAGGAATAAATACAAAAATTCCCCATAAACCGATAATTACACTGGGGATAGCTGCAATTAATTCTACCACAAAAGCGAGGGTACTTTTAACCGGAATGGGTAAGAAATCCTCACTAGTTACTAAAGCTATGGATATACCCACGGGTACAGCTAGTAAAATAGCGATCGCACTACTTACCAGTGTTCCATAAATATAGGGCAACGCGCCGAAAATTTGATTACCTGTATCCCAATCTTGACTCCATAAAAAGCCCAGTCCGAATTGACCAATAGCCGGTTGTGCTTGCTGAAAAATTACCCAAGTCATCACAAATAGAATGGCTACAGTAATACCAGCAAAAAGATACACCAGCCAGGTAAATCCTCTATCAAACCAGAAGTTAGTACCACCGATTGATATTAAATCAATCTTTCCATTATTTAAACTCAGTGAATTATTGTCCCGTTCTTCAAAGGAATTAGTCATGATTAATAACAGATGGAGAAAATAAAAGGAATATACATTTTATGAAGAGATGATTCCCTCCCCTAAGGAAAGGGTGAGGGCGTGGTACTTGTGAGTTTGTGTATAAAATTACTTGACAGTGCTATTTACAGTCTTTAATACACGGTTGACAACATCACTGGGAATTTTAGTGTAGTTGAGGTCATCATTATATTGTTGACCGTCCTTGAGAACCCAGTTAATCCATTTTTTAATTGCGTCAGCTTTAGCGGGGTTAGAATACTGTTTGTAAACCATCATCCAAGTTAAACCAACAATGGGATAACCTTGGTCTGGGTCTCCAATAAAAACGCGGTAGTTGTCAGGAAAATTTACATTTGATAAGGCTGAGTTAGCAGATGCTAGGGAAGGAGCGACAAATTGTCTTTTCTTGTTTTGCACTTCTGCCGATTTTAGATTGTTTTTGGTAGCATAGTCATATTCAACATAACCAATAGATCCGGGATTGCTTTTCACCAATGCAGCTACCCCTGGATTTCCTTTACCTTTGAGGGCGTTTGGTAAAGTCCATTTCGGAGCGGTATTAGCACCAATTCTACCTTTGAAATAACCGCTAATAGAACTTAAATGGTTAGTAAAAATGAATGTTGTACCACTACCATCAGCGCGAACCACAAATTTAATTGGTTGATTTGGTAGATTTACACCAGGGTTATCCGCTTTAATTTTCGCGTCACTCCAGTTAGTAATTCTTCCAGAGAAAATATCTGGTAATGTAGTGCGAGATAATCTCAGGTTGTTGACACCAGGTACATTATAAACAACGGAAACAGCACCACCAGCAGTAGGTACTAAAATGACACCATTTTTAACTTTAGCAATCTCATCATCTTTCATTGCTGCATCACTAGCACCAAAGTCCACAGTTCCCGCAATGGTTTGACGAATACCACCACCACTACCAATGGCTTGGTAATTAACTTTCAAATCAGGATATTTTTTCCTAACTTCACGGGCATACTTTTCGTAAAGAGGAGCGGGAAATGTTGCTCCTGCACCGTTCAAAGTCTGAGCTAATGCCATTGTACTCAAGACTGGACTTAACGTAACAGCCCCTGTTAATAGCGAAGTAGTAATAAAACGATTCATTAAAACACTGGTTAAAAAAGTCATACTGCCTCTTAATTTTTAGAAATACCCGGCGAAAGCCAATTACATCTTGAACTAAGGGTGATTGCCTATGGTTAAGAATACATTAAATATAGGTAAAAAAAAGTTTAAACTATGCAGGACTTACGCAAAATATCTCTCAAATCCTTATTTCTCCGTGACCTCTGTGCCTGGAGTGGTTCGTTATTCCATGAATCTTGCGTAAGTCCTACTATGTTTAAAATTATGCCAGTAAAATCAATAAATGTAGAAACCAAAAGATAACCCATCTGATGATTTATCATCGTGGTAAATTTTAAGTTTAAATTAAGTTAAAATTAAGTTAAAATTTTAACTTAATTGTGCTACAAGTTGATTTTCTACTAAAATACTATTTGTTAGTAAGTCTTCAATAGTCATTCTTAAAAACCTTTGTTCATCAACCTGAAAGTAAACTTTAATACGATCACTACCGGGAAAACCAGGCGGTGTAAGTTTAGCAATTTTACTGGCTTCTGTGTTATCATTCAATGGTTTGACGATGGTTGCTGGACTATCAAGCTGACGAGTAATCAATCTGTCTCCATCAAAATATACCTCTGTTGCACCGCTTTCTATTCCTAATTCTCCAATAATTAATTCAATACTGGGTTGGTTTTCTACAGAAGCGCCCAAAGTTAATTCTACTGGTTGAGTCATGGGGTAAGGTTGTCCGGTTTTAATGATAGGATGCCACTGATGACGTTGATGACGACGATCCCAATAACGCACACCATAACTATGATAAAGATAGTCTTTAATTTCTATTCCTTGAGTTATTTGTAATGCTCCATGAGCAATAGCTTCAAAAGGCAATTGACGACGGATTTTTTCTGGTTGAAAATATTGTTCTATCCATGTCTGTATTATTGGTAATTGCACCGTTCCACCAACTAATAATACTGCATTAATATCATCAATTTCTATATTGTAATTTCGTCCTTGTTGTAATAGCGTCATCATGGCACTATCCAGTTGATCAAAAAATCCGTTTTCCCGTAAAATATTTTCCAGCGTATCACGATTCAGGTTCATTTCATAACTTGTAAAAGTCTGATCATCAAAATAAACTTCAGTAACTTGATCTTGAGTTGATAACTGAATTTTTACCTTTTCTGCTAACCGCGCTGTCAATGAACTTACTGGTAATCCTTGGCTTTTCGCAAAATAATCTACTATCCAGTTATCAATATCAGTTCCGCCCAGATTTTGTCCTGCTTTCGCCAATACACGGGCTGTTTTCGTTTTTTGTTTAGAATCTTCACCCAGGGTTCTTTCACCCCATTTAAGCAGAAATCCCAGAGGTTTATTTTTGGCTTGTGTTCCTTGATCTAAGCTAACTAAAGACAAGTCTAATGTTCCACCACCAAAGTCAACAACTAATAAAGTTCCTTTATCTGTTAAACCGTACCCTAAAGCCGCTGCGGTGGGTTCATCTAACATCCGTATCTGTTCTACTGGTAGTGATTGACAAACTTTGCCTAACCAGTAACGATAAGCTTCAAAACTGTCTACTGGTGCGGTCAACACCAAGGAATCTATACTTCCTTCGATGATTGCTAATTCGGTAATTACTTGAGTTAAAAACCATTTTCCTACTAGCTCAAAAGTAATATTTTCATCATCAAGTTCCGGTAAAAACCCCTGGATATCTGCACCAATTCCCCGTTTAAAGTTACGGAAAAATCTGGTATCAGTTTTCATGTCCAAACCGCGATCGCGTACCTGCTGACCTGCTATAATTTTACCTAAGCTGGCGTTTTCTATGTATACTAAACTGGGGATTAATGGGGGGTTAAGATGCTGTTGTGTTGACAAACGAGGCAAATTAAGGGTCTCTGCTTGTTGGGTGACAGGGTTCCAACGAGTGATGACTGTATTACTTGTACCAAAATCAATAGCGATCGCCATAAGCCATAATATGATATTTTATATTACTTCAGGAAATAGAGAATAGGGAATATTCCCGACTACCAAACTATATCAGAATAAAAAAATAAAATTCCCACTAGAATTATCCGGGTATATGAAAAGAACTAGTGGATACTGTAACAGTAGATGCACCTTAATTAAACCATGACCCTCAGCTTTTAGTTAGTTGAGGGGATTTTTTTTAATTTTTGGTGGCCATTTTAACAACTTTTTACCAGAAAGATCAAATATTTCATTTGAAAATAGAAGGCAACAAATTGGGCGCTAACCATGCAGCATAACCAATAAAACCAAACAGTAGCGTAATTAAAAGAGTGGCAACATAGCTAATACACATGAGTAACCCATCCGATTCAATGGTAGCAACGGCCAGAAGTAAAATCCCCACGGTTGGGATAGGATTAGTGAAGGGAACGGGAGAAATCAACAATATTGTCAACCAAGAGATACACAGCCCGTTAAATCGCCAAATCCAAGGATGATTAGCCAATTTTTGGAATCGGGGACGGGCAATTTTTTCTAAAATTCTAGTAACCCGGCGCAAATTTTGTAAAATAATTTGGGCGAAAGCGTTAGGAAATTGATAGTTAGCGATTTTTTTCGGTAGCCAAGGTGTTCTTCTGCCTAAAACCATTTGCATGGATAATAGCAAACAAGCACCGCCGAGAGGACTGCTTAAACCAGGTGGCATAGGAAACAAAAAGGGTAATACCAATAATGTAATCACTAAGCTAAAACCCCGTTCTGACGTTTCTAAGAGAATATCACCTAAAGTTAGAGGTTGTTCGCTTAAGCGTTGCAGTAGAGATTTAATTTCTTGAGAAAACCTTAGATTCATAGCTATGATTCAGGGTTGAGATGATTTTTGTGATCATGATTTAAAGTATCATCGAATAAATCATAACTATGATGGAGATGATTTTGGTGATGATGATTGTAATGTTATCAACATCCAGCAAAATTCAGGAGCGAAAATTCCTAGCTGCCTGTTAAAATATGATCAAATGAATCATGTCAATCAGATAAATCATAGTCAAGATTATACATCAGGAACGAAAATAGCGATCGCTTGAGGAATCACCCGAAAAACGGCGGGAGTATAGGTTGTGATTTCTCCGTCAGTATTAATAGAATGGGGTTTGCGGGTATATACTGTAATTTCCTGACCATAAAGGGCGCGAACATTTGGCCATTGAATATGTCGCCCTCGACGCATGGCTGGAAGTAGGGGGAGAATTTGCCACCAATGATCAATTTCCAAACTATAAAGATCCAGTCTTTGGTCATCTATAGCAGCATCATGAACTACAGCCATACCACCACCATAATAACGGCCATTACCCACAGCAATTTGTACAGTTTTCACTAAAAATGATTGGTCATTGATGCGAATTTCCGCACTAAAAGGGCGAGATTTCCAAATTACTTGCAACGCGATAACAGCATAGGCAAATATACCCCAACGGCGTTTAATTTCTTTAGTCAATTGTTGAGTAATATTGACACTTAACCCCAAACTAGCAACATTAAAGAAATACTTATTATTCACCCAACCTAAATCAATTCGTCGTAACTTTCCCGCTGCGATAATTTTACAAGCTTCCGGTAGAGAATTGGGAATAGCCAAAGTTCTCGCTAAATCGTTAGCAGTTCCTAAAGGTAAAATTCCCAAAGGTAATTGAGTCTCAATTATTGCTTCTATGGCAGCATTAAGTGTACCATCACCACCACCGATAATTACTAAATCTATTTCCTTTTGATAGTGGCGAATAAATTTACCTAATTGTGTAGAATCTTGAGTAGATTCTGCAATTATTGTTAAACCCAGGCGATTTAAACAATTTATTACTTCTTGGTACCGTTCTTGTCCTTGACGAGAATGACGATTTACTAACAATAGGGCGCGGGTACTCATTAGTAATTTCCTTTAATCACAATTCATCAGGTTGCAATAAAAACGCCCCTGAATCTATGGGATTATTTCTCATAAACGTGGTGCGTTATGTCGCGTATTTAATTTAATAGCCCCATTTTATCATTTTTTAGCGATGTTAACGCACCCTATATACTTTATTTCCGTAGGTTGGTTTTCTCAAACCAACCTACATGACCACGTGACTAACCGACATCATCATGGGCAAAACGGTTAAACAAGAAATCTAAGGCATAATTTCGCAATTGATAATATTGCGGATCTTCCATAATTCTGGCTCTATCTCTAGGACGAGAAAAAGGAATTTCCATCACTTCCCCAATTTTTGCATGGGGTCCATTGGTCATCATGACTAACTTATCCGCCAAAAATAAAGCCTCATCAATATCATGGGTAATCATCAAAACTGTACAACGATTATCACCCCAAATTTTCAACAATTCCTCTTGTAATTCTTCCTTGGTAATTGCATCTAACGCCCCAAAAGGTTCATCTAAAATTAGCACCTTGGGACGAATAGCTAAAGCCCTGGCAATAGATACCCTTTGTCTCATACCTCCAGACATTTGCATGGGTTTCTTTTCCATTGCGTCCCCTAAACCCACCATAGCTAAATGTTCTCTGACAATAGCCCTTTTTTCTGCTTCTGGCTTAGTAGGATAAACTGCATTGACAGCTAAATAAATATTTTCAAAAGCTGTTCTCCAAGGTAATAACGCATAGTTTTGAAATACCACCATGCGGTCTGGACCTGGTTTAGTAATTGGGTTTCCTTCTAATAAAACTTGTCCAGTGGTAGGAAAGTTAAAACCAGAAACCATGTTTAATAACGTTGATTTACCGCAGCCAGAATGGCCAATAACGCAAATAAATTCACCTTTTTCGACGTTGAGATTAACACCATCAAGAACGGTAAATGGTCCTTTTTTAGTGGGATAAATTTTACAAACTTCTTTAATTTCTAGGAAGGGTTGACGGTTAATTGTGTTAGTGGTTTTGAGGTTTTGCATTGTTTAGTAATTGGTAGAAGGTTTCGTGCCAAGTAAAAAAGAGATTTTATTATCTCGTTATCTCGTTCCCAGTCTCAGACTGGGAATGCTATCAAGAGGCTCTGCCTCTGGTATAATTGAAGTGTAATCGAAGGCAGATCCTTCTGTAATTCATTCCCATACAGAGTATGGGAACGAGAAAAGATGATTTTGTTAGTTTTGTGGGATGGGCATCTTGCCGATGATTTTGTTAGTTTTGTGGGATGGGCATCTTGCCCGTCCTTTGGATTTTTGGGCAGACAGGATGTCCACCCCACAAGATTTATTTTGATTTTCCTGGATTTTTGGGCAGACAGGATGTCCACCCCACAAGATTTTGATTTAAGCTGCGGTTTTTCTGGGGGATTCTAAAATAACTTCAGCTATGGAGAAATCCCGTTTAATTTCTAGGTCGTTAAGATAGCTAATGGGATCATCAGCGTTAAAGGGTTTACGATCAAATAATTGAATGGGTTGACGGGTATAACTAATATCTAAACCTAGTTCTCTGGCTGCTGTACTAAAAACACGCACTCGACACACCCTTTCAACTATTTCTACCCAATTTCTAGGGAAGGGAGTATCACCCCACCGCGCTAATTGAGTCATAATCCAAATTTGTTCGGTGCGACTAGGGCGATTAATAGCAGATTCGGAATAAAATTGATGATGGGCATATTCTCGCATGGGATGATCTAAGTCACAGGTAGCATTATTTGGATCTTCAATTTGGATATAATCAATGTCTGTGCTGACATATTCCCGACTTGCTAAAATTTGCCGCACTTCTTGGGCGTTATTAGGATTTGCACAATATTGACAGGCTTCTAATAAGGCTTTGGTTAAGGCAATATGGGTATTAGGATAAGTTTCTGCCCAGTCTTCTCTTACTCCTAAAACTTTACCAGGATGTCCTAACCAAACTTCTAAATCTGTGGCAATGGTAAAGCCTGAACCTTCTACCGCAGCCCGATAATTCCAAGGTTCACCTACACAATAACCGTCAATGGTTGCACCTTTTAAATCTACTACCATTTGGGCAGGAGGAATATTTTTCATATCTACGTCAATGTCGGGATCAATTCCTCCTGCTGCTAACCAATAACGGAGAAGTAAATTGTGCATTGACGCGGGATGAACTACACCCATTCTATGTTGTTGGTCACGGGTTTTTAACAGGTAGTTTTTAAAGTCTGATAAACTGCGGACTCCGGCATCATAAAATCTTTTTGCTAAGGTAATGGCGTTACCATTGCGAGTCATTGTTAAGGAGGTAACAACTGGCAAAGGTTCATTTTTATGCCCGCCTAAAGATAACCACATTGGCATTCCTGAAGGCATTTGGGCTGCATCTAAATAACCACCAGTCATCCCATCCACAATTCCCCGCCAACTGCTTTCTCTGACTAAATTAACTTCGTCTAAACCGTGTTTAATAAAGAAGCCTTTTTCTTTGGCTATAGCCAGGGGGGCGCAAGCGGTAAGGGGTAAAAAACCGATTTCTAAATTAACTTTTTCCAAGCCATGACGGACAACTGCTGCGGTTTTTCTGGCGCGGATTTTCTTAACACGTTTTTGTTGGTTAAGGAAGTAAATCATTTCACTTCGCAAACTGTAGTAACTAGGATGTTCTACAACTTCCATTCGTTTACGAGGTCGGGGAATATCAACTTCTAAAATATCCCCAATTTTCGATTCGGGTCCGTTAGTTAACATGACAATTCTATCGGATAACAAAACGGCTTCATCTACATCATGGGTCACCATAACTGCGGTAACTTGATTTTCTTCACAAATTTGCATTAATTGTTCTTGCAAATTACCGCGAGTTAATGCGTCTAATGCCCCGAATGGTTCATCTAATAATAATAGTTTAGGCCGAATTGCCAAGGCGCGGGCTATAGCTACCCGTTGTTTTTGTCCCCCTGATAACATTCCTGGTTGTTTGTCAGCATGGGGACGCAAACCTACCATATCTATATGTTTTTCGATAATGTCTTTCCTTTCTGCTGCTGGCATTCCATGTAATACTGAATCTACTGCTAAAGCAATATTTTCTCTGACCGTGCGCCAAGGTAAAAGGGAATAATTTTGAAAGACTACCATTCTATCAGGACCTGGTTTTTTAATCCTTTGTCCTTCTAAGGTTACTAAACCTTCTGTGGGTAGATCTAACCCAGCCATCATATTTAAAAGGGTTGATTTACCACAACCGGAGTGACCAATTAAGGAAATAAATTCGCCTTTTTTAATTTGCAAATCAATACCTTTAAGGGCGATATATTGACCACCACCACTTAATTCAAAGACTTTATTAATTTGATCAACGGCAACAAATACTGACATAGTTTTAATGATTGGTAATGGGTAATGGGTAATGGGTAATTGGTTATTTATTTACTAACGACCAATAACTAATGACTATTTCTGTTCTGGTAAAATTTTGTTCTGTAACCAAGCCATGAGTTTATCTAGGATTAAGCCAACAACACCGATATAAACTAGTGCTAAAATCACTTCACTGACGTTGTTATTTTGATAAGCATCCCAGATAAAAAAGCCAATTCCGACAATACCAGACATGACGATTTCAGCCGCAATAATTGCTAACCAAGCTAAACCAATGGCAATTCTTAAACCTGTGAAAATGTATGGCAATGCTGAAGGAATTAAGATATTCAAGAAATACTCTTTTTTGGAAAGTTGCAGAACTTTAGCAACGTTATTATAATCTTGGGGAATTTGAGTGACACCTACCGCAGTGTTGATTAAAATCGGCCAAATTGCGGTGATGAAAATTACGAATAATGCCGCTGGTTCGTTTTGTCTTAAAGCTGCTAAGGAAATAGGCACCCAAGCTAAGGGCGGTACTGTTCTTAATAACTGAAATAGAGGATCTAATGCTTTAGATATGGTTTTATTTACACCAATTAAAACTCCTATGCCAATACCAACAATTGCTGCTAATGTATAGCTAATAGCCACCCGTTGCAAACTAGCAAAGATTTGCCAGAATAAGCCTTTATCTGTGCCGCCTTTATCATAAAATGGATACAAAATCAAAATCCAAGTATCTTGAATAACTTGAATTGGTCCTGGTAATGTTGCCCCTGGTGTCCAAGAAAATATTTGCCAAATAACTAAAAAGATAGCAATTGCAATAGCAGGAGGTATAAGTTCAGGAAGTTGCTTTTGCAATCCTGATAAAAAGCTATTATCAAATTTAGGAGTTGTGGGACGTTTTTGAGCTATGGTCATGAATTTTTCCTCGAATTTACTAATGATTAATGACTAATGACTAAATACCAGCTTTTTTGATTTTCAAACTCTTGAGATATTCTTCGGGTTTTTCAGGATCAAATTTAATCCCATCAAAAAATGTTTCTACTCCACGAGATTTACTACTGGGAATATCGGTCGCAGCTATTCCTAATTCTTTGGCTGCTTCCTGCCAAATATCTTCCCGGTTGACTTTTTTGATTAATTCTTTGGCTTTGGCTGCACCATTAGTAATGTAATCTTTGGGCAAAAATCCCCAACGCACATTTTCTGTTATAAACCATAAATCATGACTTTGGTAAGGATAGGAAACACTACCTTTTTCGTCTTTCCAGTAATAAGCAGCCATTGATTTATCATCAATTTTTCGACCATCCCCCATGTCATATTTGCCTTGATAGGGATTAGCTAGAACTTCTGGTGAAGATAAACCAAAGTATTTTTTCACCGCGAGAATTTCTGCTGCTTCTTGGCGATTTTCAAATTTATCTAGCCATTGCTGGGCTTCCATGATTCCTTTTAATAAGGCTTTTGTGGCTTTGGGATTTTGATCTACCCAATCACCTCTCATGGCAAAATATTCTTCGGGGTGATTTTTCCAAATTTCGGCGGTTAATGCGGCCATAAAACCGATTTTGTCATTCACTAAGCGGAATGGCCAAGGATCTCCGGTACTAAAAGCATCCATTGTCCCGGTTTTCATGTTAGCGACGGTTTGTGCCGCAGGTACTGTTAATAATTTGACATCTGTATCTGGGTCAATTCCACTTGCTGCTAACCAGTAACGAATCCATAGGTCTTGGTTAACATGAGGGAAGGTAAAGGCGGCTGTAAAGGGTGTGTTGGCTGATTTGAGTTGGGCAAATAGGGGTTTAGCAGTATCCAGTTTTAAGCTAATTCCTTTCCCTAGATGTTTGTTAGCGATCGCAATTCCGTTACCATGTGTAACTAACTGAGCTAAAACATACATTGGTATAGGTTTATTCCCTTTGGTAATTAAACCTTCTGTAATTAAGTGTGGCATGGGCATTTGCCATTGACCACCATCAATACCACCCCCTTGAGAACCAATTTCCAGGTTATCCCTGGCTGAACCCCAAGAAGCTTGTTTAGAAAGTTCTACTTCTGTCATCCCATATTTAGCAAAAAAGCCTTTTTCTTGGGCAATAATTAATGGTGCAGATTCAACAATTGGAATATATCCCAGTTTGGCTTTTGTAGTTTCTGGTTTTTGTTCTGGTTTAATATTACCTGCTGGTTCAATGGAGGATTTTCTACCAGTATTACCTGTTTCTGGTGGATTTCCTAAACAGCCTTTGAGTAATACTGCACTGGTGGAAATTCCAGCAGTGACAATAAATTTACGCCGAGAAACTCGGTTAAAAAATTCTGTCATTATATCTCCTTATATCAAAATTTATTTTTCTAACCATGAAAATATAGGCAAAGAAAATAAATCATTTCTTTGCTTTATGATGCAAATTTCCAGTTATATCCAGGTATTAAAAATAGACCCTTTTCAGAGTAAAAAGGACTAGTTTATATACTTAGTAATAAACGTGGTTTAATTTCTGAGCCTGGGGTGATTAAGTATCACCTGGCTAGTAAAAACTAGTTTACAGTGTTTATTATCAAAGTGATCATTTCTCAACTCGAATTATTAAACAAATATTTAATTGGATACATAAGTAAAAACTTATCTATTAACCTGAAACCTACGAAATGACTCTAATATATAGATTATTGTCTATGATAATAATATCAATATCCCTGATTTCTTGGATAAGTCGGGGATCTGAACCTTTCCATGTAGAAAAATCAAATATTATGCCTATATATTTCCTATATATTTAAGTAGGGTGCGTTACGGCTAGACAATATTGGGGAGTTTGAAAGATTAATTACAGGA
>NZ_KE384651.1:44327-60695 GCF_000426905.1 Dolichospermum circinale AWQC131C | reverse complement strand
CTTGCGGGGAGGGGGTTGGGGGTGGGGTTCTTGTACCTCATAACATCGGGAAGTGCTGTATTAGCCGTAACGCACCGAGGCATCAGGTATGTTACAGCTAGATAATATTTGGTTGGGAGTTTGAGAGATTAATGATTAGCCGTAACGCACCGAGGCATCAGGTATATTATGTTATAATTAAAACATCTCACTACTAATGACACCGTTACCCTTTTAATATCTCTACAGTACCCTTGTATCCATCAATGCGGACTTCTTGACCATCCTGGAGTATATATGTAGCATTATATACGTCTATGACAGCAGGAATACCGTATTCACGGGCAATAATTGCCCCGTGGGAAAGTTTACCACCTGCTTCAGCAATTAACCCCCCAGCTTGAACTAGAACAGGGACCCAACCGGAATCTGTATAAGGAACAACAAGGATAGTGTTTTTATCAATATCATGGACTGCTTGTAAAGTTCGTAATATTTTTACTCGGCCTTGAATTTGTCCAAGACTTGCAGGAATACCCAACAAAATATTATCAGCGGGATTAATGACAGGAGTGATAGGTTGAGGCGGGTTATAACCGTAAACAACGGGAGGAATTTGGAGAATTTGACTATCTTGGAGAAATTGCGATCGCCTGTGTGCTATTAATTCTAACAGATGATTTCTAACCGCTACATCTGGATGAATTACTAAGTGGCGAATTTCATCTAATTCCAAAAAGAAGATATCTCCTGGCTGTAATAGCACCCTAGACTGAAGCCAAATCTCTTCCAAGGCCAAAAATGTCCAGCGTAATTCAGCCAACAAGCGGGAATAAACTTCTGTTACCCTACCTTTAAGATCAACTCGTCTTTGGACTAAGTTTTGCTGTTGGGAACGGGAATCATCTAAATCTGGGATTTGGTCGGCTTTAATTAACTGCACAAACAATTGTCTAACTGGTTGGGGATTTTCTCGCCAAGTGGGAACGGAAATATCTGTACCTACTTCGCTTAAATAACCATAATCCTGAATTAATTCGTCAAATGCAAATAAAATCCTTTCTCCAGCGGTTGTTTTTGCCAATTGCTCAAATATCTTTTCTGGTTCACAATTATAGTCAATATCATCATCATCTAAGATTTGTTTAGCATCGGCGGCTAGTAAACTCATAGCTCTTAACGATGCTACCTCTGGGGTGACACTGTTATCAATTTTTTCGGCTTTGATACCGAAAAGGGATTGACGGATAGCTGCACTCAAAGGGGCCAAAATGCTGTAGTAAGTACCTTGGCGGAGTAAATCAAGAATCAAGTCTATTCTAGATAATAACTGATCTAGTGATAACTCAGTAATGACAATGTTGGATAATTCTATTAATGCTGGAATAAAAACTTGACGATAATCCGATTTAAAGTCTTTTTCTAAATCAAGTTCCCGTTTGAGTAATCTTGTCAATCCAGGTAAATTAGTCCAAGTGGAATTTAGAGGGGGTTTAGTCATGGTTGCACCTCTAGTTAAAAAGTCGAGACTTTCTGGAGGCAATCCCATGGCTAAAAAGATTTCTCCTAACAAAGAAGCATTAAAATAAGCTCTAGAGTAGTGTAGCGTGGCCGTTTGAGTGAAATCTAGGCTTTTAGCCTGTTCACCTAAAACGATAGTAAAAATTTCTCCCCACACACCACAGGTTAAAGGAGAATTAATAGACCAGGTTAAAGGATGAATGACTCCAGGAATCACTTCTGCGGCGATTTTTCTTGTCCAAATTGGTAAGAGTGTGGTGATAGGTCTTGACTGTAATACCCACAGGTTTTGACCATCATAACTCCATTCTATATCTTGGGGAATACCTAAATAACGTCTTTCTAAACGACGGGCTAAATATGCAACTTGTTTAATTAATGCCTGGGGTATTTTACCATTTCCATCAAATTGCAGACAGGATAACTTGTCATCACCAGCAATTACTACTTGATATTGTTCTGGTGTGACTTTTCCTGAGACAATTTGAGTAGGACTACCGGATACAGCTTCGATAACTACGGCTTCACCTTGTTGAGAAATAGGATCTCGACTGAAGGCCACGCCAGAGAATACGCTTTGAACTTGTTGTTGAATGAGTACCCCCATGGCCGCCTCTTTTGCACTGCGGTGACGACGATATTCGACGGCACTGGGGTGATGATAAGAAGCTTGGACTTGGGTGATGGCTTGTCTAAGTTCTTCTTTGCTGGTAACGTTTAGGATTGTTTCATACTGTCCTGCGGCAGAGGCCTGTTGTGAGTCTTCACCAATAGCGGAAGAACGGACTACCAAGGGTGAAAGTTGGGACGGTTGCAGAAAATTAATTAAATTGGTAGGATCATCATCAGGAGCTAATACCCAACCTTTAGGAACTGAATAACCCCAACGTTTAATTTGCGATAATGTAGCGGCTTTAGCTCCCACCACTTCCCCATCTAATTCTTCCTCTAGGGTGATGATACTATCCTGATTATTGCTTAAATATTGCATCATTTCCAGGGATTGTGGAGATGCCCCTTTGACGGGAAGGTCAAGGTCGTCGGGAATTTGGCTATAAATCCAGTAAATTAACCCCGATAAGGCAAAGGCGGCAATAATTCTGGATAATTCCTCTGAATGGAGGATACCCACAAATAGGGGGAACATTACCAATACCCCTAGTTTAATTGTTTCTTGAGAACGAGTGATCAAAAAACCAATAGCTGCAAGTAAGCCGACTAACACAGTTACTGACAGATCATGTACCAGTAATCCCCAGAAGACGTTTGTTGTTCCCGCGCCTTTGGTTGTGACGTATCTACCAACAACTAAGCCAATTAAAGCAAGAATTTCCCAGACTGGTTGTGAAGGGAAAAAATAGTGGGCAATTGTGACAGCAAAAATCCCTTTAGTAGCTTCCGAGACTACTGACAAAATTCCCGCTAATTTTCCACCATGATAAAAGGCTGCTGCAACGCTAATATTTCCTGTACCGACATTAGCTAACCACTTTCTACTCACGGCATAAGTAATCCAGGAAATTAGTGGTATTGTCCCTAACAGTGGACAAACAATTAAAATAATTAAGATACCCCAAAAATTAATCATTATTTTCTGATCTAAAATTTAAAATTTGATGACACACTCCAAGTTTGTTATTAACAAAAATGAATATTTATTTATATGATATAGGAAACAAAAGAGCAAATAGAAGTCTTGCCCTCTTGTCTCCTAAAGATTATGCAAAGAATCTAAGCTATTGCATAAGCGAAGTTAAGCGCCCAAAGGATCAGGGCGACAATTGATCCTAAAAGTATCACGGTGGAGATTGTAATCAGTTTAGGCGAATCTGCACCTTCAAATTTCATGATTCCGCGATTTAAGTCGGACATTGTTTTTAAGCCTCCTTGACTGTAGGGCTAGTCTGTCCGTTATGATTTTAGTCTTTCTGTTGGCAAATAATGTTAAATTCTTCTTATATTTTCCTTGAGCTTGACAACAATTAACAAAGAACAGGGAAAAAGGTCAGCATAAAAACTTCAATTTAGCCAATAAGTAAAATGACAATTGATGATGATCAGTCCATGGGACGAGAAATTGGTAAAATTAGTTCCTTTGATTATCAAATTAAAGCCCGTTATTATCTGAGTTATCTTGTTAAAGCCAAATAAAAAAGTTGTTAAGGGAGTATAGATAACCGACTTGTTGAAAAAGCCGGATATCGGAGTATGAAATATTATATTTTCTGAGGTTAATTTTCCCTAATCCAAAGTGCTAAACCACCTCCACGTCCACGGGCAGCGATTATATCTTCAGTGACTAAAAAGAAAGCAAAAAAGGGTAATTTAGCTATAGGTTGATCATAAAAATCTTCACCTTCAAGCTGACCAAAACGAATTTGTTTATTAATAAACATCCAACTAAATGAACTAATTTGTAGTTGGATAAAATCAAAAGCCAATAAATTCTTTTTTCCTAAGTATTTTGTTAGTCCTGTTAATTTCAATAAAATTGCTCCCAATTGTATTTGATTAGCAATTTCTCCTCTTCCTAAAGCCCCTTCTTTGCTAGGATTAAAGCACAGCAGAATTTTTATAAATTTCGGCATATACCAACCCTTACCTAAAATAATTCCGCCCCGGTTTCTGACTTTTTTAGTACCAGTAGCAAAACAAAGTCGCCATTTACCGTTGAGAGACTCAAAGGGATAATTTAACTTTTGCACCTTGGTTGTTTTTTCTGCTTCTAGCAGCGCATTTACGACTATTTCAGCCGGGGGAACTTGATTTCCTTCTCGATAAGCAGCAGCAGCACGGGATAAGGTATTCATGAAATCAGAGGTAGAGTTAGATATTAAATTAGTTGTCATACAAGTATTGTTGATGTCAGTATTGCTATATTTTTTCATAAAGTAACTGAATTGTAACGTTGATTCAATTATCTTTTTGATCAGATGACAATGATTGTATGATTTGATCTAAAATTTTAGTAAGGAATAGTTTAATAAATCACATACAGGCTGAATGAGGTGAAATAATGGATACTAAAAAACTCCCGAATTAATATAAATCAGGAGAGAGGAATTTCCCAGAGATAAATCTAGACTAAGTTAAGTTAAATGATGTTGATTTCCGAAAAATAAGCTGCATAAATTTATTTTCCAGGTGCGAAATTGAATCATTATTGTGGGTAAGAGATAAAAATCTAGTTCATTTATTTAACAATTTTCATAAAAAGCAGAAGATATTTTTAAAAAAAGTAAAATGTCCGCAAAAGCGGACACTTTTAGGGCTTCTGTCACTTTTATTGGCTACAATCATGTCTGGAACATGATGTTTTTATTGTTGATGATCAGAATCAAAAAATCAAGTCTTTTTCAGATATAAAGTAGACATAATTAAGGGAATTATATCTGGAAAATTATAGTATTTCCCTTCTTTTGTCAAGTAGAGAAATAGGGAAGTTCACCGCTGAAAAAACATTATTCCTCAAAGTTATAGCGGCGTGAAGTATAAACCCAAACATTATTATCCTGTTGAATTTGTTGAGTATGGGAAGAACCAATAATAATGACAGTTCCCATATCTGCTAATGTTGGTTCTAACTCTTCTAGAGTAATAATTTTAACTTCTTCTCCCTTTCTCCCCAGATTTTTTCCTAATACTACTGGTGTATGAGGTTTTCTGTGTGCTAATAAAATCTTTTTCGCGGCCTCTAGTTGCCAAGTTCGTTTTTTTGATACAGGATTATAGAAAGCAATCACAAAATCACTTACCGCCGCAGCGTTGATTCTTTCGGCGATAATTTCCCAAGGCTTTAAAATATCAGATAGGGAAATTACGCAAAAGTCATGTCCTAAAGGCGCACCAATACGGGCGGCTGCGGCTTGCATAGCGGAAATACCAGGGGCGACTTGAATATCAATTGTTTGCCATTCTGGTTTATTATATTGTCCTAAAACCTCAAAAACGGCCGCCGCCATTGCGTAAATACCGGGGTCGCCAGAGGAAATAACAGCTACATATTTTCCCTCTGCGGCTAGGTCTAGCGCCTGATAAGCCCTTTCTGCTTCTACTCGATTATCTGATTCATGGACGCGCTTCCCAACAGCCAGGGACGCAATTAAATTAATATAAGTTTTATAACCTACTAAATCCGTAGCTAAATGCAGAATTTCCCTTACCTGTGGTGACATCCATTGAAATGCACCAGGACCAGTACCAATAATAGCTAATTTTCCCTGGTTTTGTCCTGTTGTGGCGGGGTTGATAATTTGGCTGGAAATGGCCACGGCAATAGAAGAAGATGGAGATGATATAATTTGACCATCTGTACCTGTGGCGGCTAAGGCTAGGGCTGAAGCGGAGGAGAGTTGGTTTTCCCGAAAAAACCGGATAGGAACGTTTAAAGCCTTAGCTGTAGCATGGAGTTGGGAATTATTGGCCAGGTGAAGAGGTGCAAATATGCCAGCGACGGCAACAGGTGCTAAGTTAGATTCTGTGAGTATTTGCTGAATTTGAGTAATTGTATCTGGTTCTGGGTTGGTGAGAGCGATCGCTAAGGTCGCAGGATGATAAACTAAACAATTACAGTCATATTTATCCAAATATTCGGTAATTTTAATCTTTAACTGGCCGTTTTCATCAATAGGTAAATTACTCTCCCTCAACCAAGGCGCTGTTCCCACTAACTTGACTTTTTCCCCGGCCAATAGGTCAGCAATAAATTTTTTCCCCTGTTCTGGGTTAGCTAAATGATATCCCACAGGGGGAGACAACAAAGCGGTATGAAACCGGATATCCCCTGTGGTGGTAATTGCTGGTTTAATATTCAGCAATTCCCCAATTTGACGCGCCAAATCATTGACACCACTCAGTCCACCTAAAAGCGGTACTACAGCACTTCCATCTTCTGCGACAGCTAAAAGAGGTGGTTCTTGTCCTTTATCATTTAAAATAGGTGAAATTGTTCTAATGAGAATCCCAGCCGCACAAACACCAATTACTGGCGTACCAGCAGCGAACAATTCCCGCACAGTTTCGCCAAAGTCGGTAAAACTAACATCAGTATCATGAGTACGACTAGCTAAACCGTATAATTTCGCGGTTGCAAAGATATTAGTAATTTTCCGCCCCACGATAACGCTATTTTGACTTAAAACTATAACCGCAGGGACTACTCTTGTATTCATGTATTTGACGAAACTAAGCTATTGAGAATTTAAACGGGATAGAAATGGGTAATTAACCGCAGATGAAGGCAGATAAATACGTTAGTGGGGTAGGAAATGCTATAATCATCAGTGATTAAGAGTTATCAATTCCCAATTTCCTACAATTTATTTTTGGTAGGGATGATAATCATGGAAAAATAGGGAACTTCTAAAGGGTTAACTGCATCTAAAGGTAATATACGTTGTTGCGTACTTGTAGCGCGTTCAATGTATCTAGCCCGTGAAGCTAGTCCTAATTCATGGAGAAGATTCCTAATTTTAGAAAAATGACGACCAAGTTTCATAATGGCCGCTGCGTCAGTGGCTAGAAGTTGGCTAGTTAGTATTTCTATTGGTAATGGCGCAGGTAAAACGGTAAGAACATCATTATAATAGGTAAATGGCAAACCTAAAGCCACAGGACAAGCCATAAGTGAGGAAACTCCGGGAACAACTTCTGTTTTGTATTTATCAGCTAATCGAGTAAATAAATACATAAATGAACCGTAAAAAAACGGATCTCCTTCACAGAGAACCACCACGTCTCGACCTGCGGCTAAATGGTCAGCAATGGGTTGAATTTCTTGGTCGTAGATAGATTTGGCATTTTCTGGTTCTAAGGCGCGAGGAAGATGAAATAATACCTCAATCTGATGATTATCCAGGTAGGGGGAAACAATCTTTCTGGCGATACTTTCTTTATCTACCGCTGACTGATAAGCGACAACGGGGACAGAACGGAGGATACGTAAGGCTTTTAAGGTAATAAGTTCTGGGTCTCCAGGTCCGACACCAATTCCATAAAGACGACCTCCAGAGTTAGCCATTACTCTTCCTCACTTGCTAAAGCGTTAACAGCAGCCGCAGCGATCGCACTTCCGCCCCGTCTTCCATGTAAAGTTAAGAATGGTACATTGCGGCTATCTGCGGACAATGCGGCTTTTGACTCAACCGCACCCACAAAACCGACGGGAAAACCCAATATTAACGCCGGTTTAGGAACTCCTTCGTCTAGCATTTCCAATAGCCTAAATAGTGCTGTAGGTGCATTTCCAATTACCACTATTGCCCCTTCTATATGAAAGCGCCATAATTCTAAGGCAGATGCTGATCTTGTATTTTTTAATCTTTTAGCCAGTTGTGGTACTTCTGGATCATTTAGGGTACAGATCACCCTATTATTTTTGGGTAGTCTTTTTCTTGTTATCCCTTCGGCTACCATGTGAGAATCGCACAAAATCGGTGCGCCGTCAATTAAGGCTTTTCTCCCGGCTTCTACCGCTGTAGAAGAATATCCTAAGTCTTTGACAATATCCGTCATTCCACAGGCATGAATCAGCCGAACGGTAATTTTAGCTACATCATCTGGTAATACATGGAGATTGGACTCTGAGCGAATAATTTCAAAGGATTTAGTGTATATTTCGTTAGCATCACGGATGTAATCAAACATGGTATTTTAAAACTGTAACTGTTGAATTTGGACTGGATTTGCTAAATAATTGGTTTAATTGGTGTTTTTGACGGTCAATAAACTGCCTGAAGGATTCCTGTAAACTTAGACGTTGTTGCTGATACACTTCTAATATTTGCTGAATTAGAATTGGAACTTTAGCTAAAGTCACATATTCATGGAGCAAATGACCAAGAACATAAATTTGATAACCCGGAAAATTTTCACCGGTAACACCAAGTAAGGTAATATCAGCTTGGGTATGTTGAGCGCAAGATTTACTGCACCCACTAAAATGGATATTAACCGAACAATCTAAAATCATAAGATTTTCTAGGTATTTTGCCAAGTCTAAAGCATCATCTTTCGTTTCTGTGGCCGCAGCAGCACAACCTCGTTTCCCAGAACAAGCTACTAAAAAACTTTTGATGTCCGTTGGTGAATAGTTTAAACCCAAGTTGGTAATTTCTTTCTCAACTGCTATGATTTGATTTTGGGGAATGTCGCTTAATATTAAGTTTTGCCAAGGTGTTAACCTGATATTATCATCACCATATCTTTTCGCAAGATTAGCTAAACCTCTAATTTGATAGGTTTCTAGTCTTCCTAGAGGTAAAACAATACCAATGTAATATAACCCGCTTTGTTTTTGGCTATGAATGCCTATAAGATTTTTCTCTCGCAAAGACGCAGAGGCGGAAAGATAAGTTTTTTCAAGATTAAATGTGTTTGGATCTAATTTTTCTTTGACTTGGTGCAGATATTTTTCGATGGTGATGTGATTGATGATTTCTCGTAAACGTGGTTGACGACTGTTTTTAATGTCTATGTGTTTGAGATAAGTTTCTGCTAATGCTCCTAAAACTGCTATTGTTTCTACCGATTTAATTAAAATTCCCGTGTCTTTGGCTGGTTCTCTTTTTTCTCCATAACTGAGATATAATCGCCAATGGATATTGCTGTTAGTGATTTCTGCTGCTAAGATGATATCATTGGGGCGGTCTTTTACGGAAATTTTGCCTCCACCATCAAAACACACACTAAATTTCGCTGATAATTGGGAAAGATGAGAATGTGCTGTAATATATTTTTCCCAAGCTTTAACTAGGGGACGAGTATCTATTAGTTCTTGAGTATCAATACCCGCTGTAGGACTGGTCATAATATTGCGGATATGGTCTACACTAGCATTAGTAGAAGCTAAACCTAGTGCTTGTAATTTTTCCAGAACTTGAATATTTATCTCTTGTTTAATTTCTCTAATTTGGATATTAGCGCGGTTAGTAACATCAATATAGCCCCCACCATAATGATCAGAAATATCCGCTATGGCCTCAAATTGTTGAGAATTAATCATTCCCCCTGGTATTCTCAGACGACAGAGAAAACCATCTTGGGCTAATGTATTGTAAAATAACCCTGGACAAGCAGTCAATGGAAATTGCAAAATCGTGACTCCTTCTCTGTGTGACGCAGAGACAGAAATTGAGTAGATACCCTAGAATTGGCATTCTGACTTACCCAACTTTAGACTTGAGATTTTTAGTCAAATCCAAAATTGCTTTACAGTTGCGGCACAGTCCCGGAATTACACCGAAGTTTCCCAACCCTAAGTTTTAGCATTGTACCACAAAATCATATTTTATGGTATTGTCAATGAATTATGTTTCGCGCAAAGTCGCAAAGGAGCAGAGACGCAAAGGTAAGAGTTTAAACCCACATTTCGCAAATTCTTGATATTTTTGGTTTTATTGATTAATTTTATCCATACCTTGTCCATTTTTTGTAGGTCGGGTTAAGCAACAGCGCAACCCGACGCATTTGTTGGGTTATGGCTTCGCCACACTTCGTGAACGTACCTCAACCCAACCTACAAATCAAAACTTTTTTCAATTTGGACAAGGTATTGTTTATTACTACCGTTATTTCATTATAAACAATGAATTTAACAGAATATTTTTGTAGAACTTTCTGGAGCAAAATTTCTCCAAATATTGATAAATACACGAAATATTAAGTGATTTAAAAAATATTGTCTACTTTATATGATATTTCTATTAGAATAGTTAAATTAATTTCCATGACAATACCTCCTAAAATTATCACATTTAGGAGGCTGTCTTAGAAGATAAAATTAATTTCTTTACGCCAGGGTCGTAACTCGGTCAAACGAGACATAGGACGTTCTGGAGTCCACACCATCAAAAATAACAAAAATTATAATATTTGTCAATGCCTGAATCTAAACTAACAGAGGATGACCTAAAAGATATTTTACTGGCTTTTTCGGAAGCTCGCATGAAACCATATCTCAATGCGACCAATAACAGTTATAGTAATGCGATCAGAATATACCAAATCAATACTAAACTTTGTGAGGCACTGTATCCCAGTTTACATACTTTAGAAATTAGCCTTCGTAACCAAATAAACACTGTATTATCAGTCAAATATGATAATGATTGGTTTACTAACGGAAAGATTCAGTTAGAAAAATATGAACAAGAGACAATTAATACTGCTTTTAAGAAGTGCAATAATAATTTAAATAACTTAGTTCCTGAACTGAATTTTGGATTTTGGAAAAGCTTAATCCAAAAGGGATTTTATCAAAATACAATATGGAATCCTTGTAGCAAACAAATATTTAAATATGCTAAAAAATCTGAGAGAAATATAAATAGTATAAAATTGAAAATAAAAAATATACATAACTTACGTAACCGTACTTTCCATCATGAGCCTATTTGGAATTACCTAAACATTGACATTGTACATAGTGACATTCATTTTTTTATTAATTGGATTAATCCAAAAATTGGCAATTGGTTAAGAGAATATGATCGCTTTCCAGAAATATATGAAATTACATCAAACCAGCTTGATTTCATAAAAGTTTATCCAAATAAGAAGTTTTTATAAGATAGTTTTAGTGTGAACATAAAAGATGTTTATTAGCAGCAAAAAACCTAAGATTATAAATTTACATCGAACTCAGGTTGTAGGTAGTATTTATTTAGAATCACCAATATTGAGGGCAGAGTGCTTTGCTACCCTTTTCTTGTAAACTTGTCATTTTTATCCTTTCTCTAAATTTGCGAGCCTCGTCTTTACCATTTTTAGACTCTTCTCTACAAGACAAAATACTTTTATCCAATTCAAAGCACAACTTTACAACAAAACAAACAAAATATATATTTACCTCAAAAATTATGCAAAAATGGTTATCAATTATCGGTATCGGTGAAGATGGTTTAGCAGGGTTAAGTCCCCTAGCTGTTTCTTTTTTGAATAAGGCTAAAATCATCTTTGGTGGGGAACGTCATCTTTCCATGTTACCCCCTGACGACCACCGGGAAAAAATTCCCTGGAAATCACCTTTTCAAACTTCCATAAGCGACATTATCAGTCGTCGTGGCCAAGCAGTTTGTATTTTAGCTAGTGGCGACCCTCTATGCTATGGTGTGGGTACAAATATTCTTAAAGATATTAATATTTCGGAAATTACAATTATTCCTGCACCTTCGGCTTTTAGTCTAGCTTGTTCTCGACTAGGATGGTCTTTAACGGAGGTGGAAACTTTAAGTTTATGTGGTCGTCCGCTTTCTCTAGTCCAATGTTACATTTATCCCGGTGCAAAATTATTAATTTTGAGTGAGGGAAAACATACTCCCGCTAATGTGGCTGAAATTTTGACAAGTCGCGGTTATGGTAATAGTCAAATTACCGTTTTAGAAAAAATGGGTAATATTAACGAGAATCTTATAACAGATATCGCTACTAATTGGCAAGAAAAAAATATCGCCCCTTTAAATACTATTGCGGTGGAATGTATTGCTGATAAGGGAATAGTTGGTTTATCGAGATTTCCCGGTTTACCTGATAGTGCTTTTCATCATGATGGACAATTGACAAAAAGAGAAGTCCGAGCGGTGACTTTATCGAGTTTAGCACCTTTACCGGGAGAGTTGCTTTGGGATGTGGGCGCTGGTTGTGGTTCTATTTCTATAGAGTGGCTGCGAAGTGATAGGAGATGTCGAGCGATCGCTATTGAACAAAATGCCTCTAGAATAAATTATATTGCTGATAATGCGGCTGCTTTGGGAACACCAAATTTACAAATTATTGCGGGTAAAAGTACGGAAGTTATAGAAAATTTACCTCCACCCAACGCGATTTTTATTGGTGGTGGTGTGACAGAACCAAAAATCCTAGAAAATTCCTGGAATGCGTTACTTCCTGGGGGGAGAATGGTCGTTAATGTTGTCACATTAGAGGGTGAACTAATTTTATATCAATGGTATGAAAAAGTAGGAGGAAATTTTACCCGGATTGCGATTCAACGCGCTGAACCTATTGGGTCAAGATTTTTGGGTTGGAAAGCAATGTCCCCTGTTACCCAATGGATAGGAATCAAAAATTAAGAAAAATTAATCTGTATTTATTCATCCGCGTTTATCTGCGTTTATCTGCGTTTAATAATTATATAATTCATTCCCATACAGAGTATGGGAAAGAGAAAAAAGCAAGTATTTAGTTTTCTTTAGCCGTTAATAAATCACCTGGAGAAAAAGCACCATTTTCTGTAATAATCGCTGTAATTAAATCCGCAGGTGTGACATCAAAAGCCGGGTTATAAAATTCTACTCCTGGAGGGGTGAGAATAGTTTCACCTATTTGATATATTTCCCCTGGGTGACGTTCTTCAATGGGAATTTGACTACCATTAGCTATTTGAAAATCTATGGTGGATAAAGGTGCAGCGACAAAGAAAGGGATATGATGGGATTTGGCGACAATAGCTAAACTGTAAGTTCCGATTTTATTAGCAGTGTCACCATTAGCAGCTATTCTATCAGCGCCTACAACTACAGCATCTATTAAACCTTGTTTCATGCAGTGGGCGGCCATATTATCGGTAATTACTGTGACTGGAATCCCTTCTTGTACACATTCCCAAGCGGTGAGTTTTGCCCCTTGCAAGCGAGGACGGGTTTCATCTGCAAATACTCTAGCTAAACGTCCTTGTTTCCAAGCGGAACGGACTACACCTAAAGCTGTGCCATATCCGGCCGTGGCTAAAGCACCTGCGTTACAATGGGTGAGGATAATTAGTTTTTCCGGGGTTTGTGGTAACGCGCCTAGACCATGATCGCCTATAGCTTGACAAGTTTGTAAGTCTTCGGCATTGATATTTTTAGCTGTTTCTAAAAGAGTTTGCTGAATTTCTGCAACTGTTCCCAAAGTTTCATAAGCCGTTTGCATCATTCTACCAATTGCCCAAAATAAATTTACCGCAGTGGGACGGGTAGAACGCAATAAATTGGCCACTTTCTCTAGTTTAGCTAAAAACTCCTGGCGATCGCTGGTTTCAATTTCTCTAGCCCCTAAATACATTCCATAAGCAGCAGCCACTCCAATTGCTGGCGCACCTCTAACAATCATAGTGGTAATAGCTTCGGCCATATCTTGACTGCGGTGAATTTCCACCACTGTATATTCATTAGGTAAGCGAGTTTGATCAATCAGTGATACTGAATTATTATGCCAAGTAACGGGATAAACCATGTTATCAGTTGTTGGTTGTAGGGGTTTAGTTAGGTGGACATTTAACCATATCTACACAGGTAAAATTTACCTGAGTGGGTTGTAAAGTCTGAATTTTTATCACCAGGGCTTCTAGAATCTTATGTATTATGCCAGTTGCGCGTCGTCCTTATATAACAATCCTTAATCATTATTAAAATTTATCGCCTATTACCTATTGCCTTTTCTACAAATTAAGTTAAAAAAGAAAGATGAAAATTACCAAAAAAATCAACTATTGGCTGGAAACCCACGCTTGTGCGCCTGCTTATAGCGGTTGGGTGTTAGTGGGAATCTCTATATGTTATTTAGGTGCGGGTATTAATACCATGGCTGGCTGGCTGTATGTTATCAGTGGAGTCAGTTTCGCGCTTTTGGCAATATCAGCTTTTATGTCTGTGCGATCGCTTGTGGGTATAATTGTTAAACGTCGTCCTATTGCACCAGTAACCGCTGGTGATGATCTAAAAATTGAGATCGAAGTTCATAATCATAGACAACAACCAGTAAGTTTATTACAAGTCAGGGACATAATCCCTTATGTTTTAGGTCAGCCAGTCCAGCAAAGTATTGAAGTTATTCAACCACAGGATAGTTACCGCTGGATATATTATCTTCCTACCCAACAGCGGGGGGTTTACCGCTGGCACAGAGTAGAATTAGCAACAGGTGCGCCTTGGGGTTTATTTTGGTGTCGTCGTCAGCGACAATGTGAAGCTATGGCAATAGTTTATCCTACCGTCTTATCCCTCAACAATTGCCCTTTAATTGATGAAATCGGACAAGACGATAGCCACCGGGGAGATCCTCGTGGTAAACCATTACAAACTGCTACAACGGGATTAGTGCGATCGCTACGTCCTTATCGCCTTGGTGATCCGACCCGGTTAATTCATTGGCGGACTAGCGCCCGTTATGGAGAATTACGAGTGCGGGAATTGGAAGTTATTACTGCTGGACAGGAAATTATTATTGCCATAGATAGTTCCGGCCAATGGGAACAGGAGTTATTTGAACAAGCGGTAATTACTGCTGCTTCTTTATATTTCTATGCCCATAAACAAAAACTGCAAGTGCAACTCTGGACAGCAGCTACAGGTTTAATTAAAGGAGATATTCCAGTTCTGGAAACCTTAGCAGCCACCAACCCCCTGGAAAAAAACAGCATACCACCAGATCATAGTCCCTTAATTTGGCTGACACAAAACTCCTTGACCACATCCTCTTTACCCTTTGGTAGTCGTTGGGTACTCTGGCAAAATCCAGACTCACTCGCAGAAACCGTCATTAATCGAGAATATCCTGGTATTATTATCCAAAACGAACAAGAACTACAACCTCAATTACAAAAAGCTCTGAGTTTGTTTGAAAGTGATTTCTCTGACTGACCGTGATGTACAATGCAAAGAAACATGAAAATTTATCAGCAATGACTACACCAGAAGTAAATTTAAAATCTAGCGATAAAAACCTAGAAGCAATGCGGAATTTTTCCGAACAATACGCCAAACGGACGGGAACATTCTTCTGTTCTGAACTTTCCGTTACCGCAGTTGTTATTGAAGGGCTGGCCAAGCACAAAGACGACCTGGGAGCGCCTTTGTGTCCCTGTCGCCATTATGAGGATAAAGAGGCCGAAGTTAACGCCGCTTTTTGGAACTGTCCCTGCGTACCCATGCGTGAACGTAAAGAATGTCACTGTATGCTGTTTCTCACCCCTGATAATGATTTTGTCGGTGATAAACAAGAAATATCCATGGAAACTATTAAAGAAGTTCGGGATAGTATGGGATGAATGAAACTATGCCTGATGAGTTTTGGCATGGTATAGAACAGTTCAATGCGGGAGAGTTCTATGCTTGTCATGACATTCTAGAAGCAATCTGGATCGATAGTCTCGAACCAGATAAAACTTTTTATCAAGGTATTCTCCAAATCGCTGTAGGACTCTATCATCTAGGTAATTCTAACCGACGAGGAGCGATGATCCTTTTGGGAGAAGGTAGTAATCGTCTTAGACGTTATTTACCTAGCTACGGCGGTATTAATGTAGAAAAATTATTTACCCAAAGTCTAGATTTATTAACAATAATACAACAGGAAAGTCTAGAACCATTGGCAAATACTGAATTGGTAGAAAATCAAATTTGGCTTTTACCCAGCATTTCTCTGAGTCATGATTAGCGTCTAAACTATGATTTGTATTGAGTTTAATAACTTAATCCTTTAATCATCTCCTGTAGGGTGCGTCTTCAACAATTCGGTAATGGTAATAATTAACAAAATTTTGGCATTTGACGCACCTAAGCAATATACCATTTGCCGTCAATTAATGTCTAAACCATGACTTATATAAGTATGATTTAATAGTTTTTTGTAAGTACATAGATACAGCAATTTCCGATGTTATGAGGTCCAGATATTACAGATATTAATGATAAAAATCTTGTGGTGCGGGCATCTTGCCCGCTAGAATTGTACCTCATTGAGATCAAATTCACTGGATGTAAAAATCAATAACCTAGTAACAATTAACTAACAAATTATTTATTGCCAGTTTTGATCAGACATTTTCAAAGGGAAACTAAAATTTAAAACCACCGTCCGTTTTTGCTATAGAACTCATATTTGATTTTT
>NZ_KE384651.1:42911-44297 GCF_000426905.1 Dolichospermum circinale AWQC131C | reverse complement strand
ATTTCTCCGTGACCTCTGTGCCTCTGTGGTTCGTTATTCCATGAATCTTGCGTAAGTCCTATTTATTTCTCCGTTCCCTATTCCCTATCTATTCCCTATTGCCTGACTTTCTTTTATGATACCTTCTTATCAATTGCTAAAATCACAGATAAGCCGCTTAGGATTGGCTTTATTGCTGCCAATTTCCTTCGTAGGTAGTCTAACATTGTCTACCCAAATCCAACCTGTTATAGCCCAACCTGGGGGCAATCGTCCTTTGACTATCCGCTCTGATGTTCAGGAATATGATGCGAAAACCCAAGTAATTACTGCCCGTGGTAATGTGCAAATGCTGTATCCGGCTCGTCAAATTCAAGCCACTTCCGCTCAAGCACAATACTTCAACAAGGAAAGACGGATTGATTTCAGTGGCAATGTTTACATTTTACAACAGGGTACTAATAGTATTCGTGCGGAAAAAGTCACCTATTTAATTGACGAAGGTAAATTTATTGCTTTACCTCAGTCTAATCGTCAGGTAGAATCAATCTACATGGTAGAGGACTCCCCAAGACAAACTACTAAACCAGCCCCGAAAACCCCATCCCTAAAGCGTTCTAATTAGCATTTACTACCAGGGAAAAACCTAAGCGTGAAAATTGTTTTAGAGAATATCCAGAAATCCTACGGTAAACGATTAATTGTTAATCACGTTAGCCTTTCTGTTAACCAAGGAGAAGTTGTCGGTTTACTCGGTCCCAATGGCGCTGGAAAAACAACAACATTTTATATTGCTACAGGTTTAGAAAAACCTAATCATGGTAAAGTGTGGTTAGATAATTTTGATATTACTAATTATCCCATGCACAAAAGGGCTAGACTAGGTATTGGCTATTTAGCTCAAGAACCAAGTGTATTTCGTCATCTTTCAGTGCAAGAAAACATTCTCCTAGTATTTGAACAAACTCAAGTTCCTAGAAGAGAATGGGGAAAAAGATTACATATTTTATTGCGGGAGTTTCGCTTAGAAAAAGTGGCTGGTAGTAAAGGTATTCAACTTTCTGGAGGTGAACGACGACGCACTGAATTAGCTAGAGCTTTGGCCGCAGGTAAGGATGGACCTAAATTCCTCTTTTTAGATGAACCTTTTGCAGGAGTTGACCCCATTGCTGTCTCTGAAATTCAGGAAATTGTCGGTCAATTACGCGAACGTGGTATGGGTGTATTAATCACAGATCATAATGTCCGCGAAACCCTGTCCATTACAAACCGCGCTTATATCATGCGCGAGGGACAAATTCTCGCCTTTGGTCATGCTGATGAACTCTATAATAATCCTTTGGTGCGACAATACTATTTAGGTGATAATTTCTCTGTTTAAATTGTTTAACCTACATTCCCCTATCT
>NZ_KE384651.1:8074-42706 GCF_000426905.1 Dolichospermum circinale AWQC131C | reverse complement strand
TTAATTTTTAGGTCTTGACAAAGAATTTTAAATATGTTATCCTTGTCTTGATAAGGAAGAACTGTCTTAAATTATTTAAGACAACGTAGGATTTTAAATCATTGACATCATCATAAAATCTCCATCTTTATCCTACATCCTTTAATCCTGGATAGCCTGATATGGCTAACGCCACGCTTCCCTATCAGAGAATATAGCAGTTAACCATTTTCAAGAGTAACCCGCCTGTATTCACGCTTACAGGCGAGATAGCATGAATAGGACAAAAATCTGGAAATTAGGTTTTATCCAGCTTTAAAACAGCCATAAAAGCCTCCTGGGGTACGTCAACTGTACCGACAGCCTTCATCCGTTTTTTACCTTTGGCTTGCTTTTGTAACAGTTTCTTTTTCCGACTGATGTCCCCACCATAGCATTTAGCGAGGACATCCTTCCGCATGGCCGGGATATGTTCACTAGCAATGACTTTAGCACCAATGGAAGCTTGAATGGGGACTTTGAATTGATGACGGGGAATGAGTTCTTTGAGTTTTTCCGCCATTGCTCTCCCGACATTATAAGCTTTATCTCGGTGGACAATCATGGCTAGGGAATCTACTGGATCACCGTTAATCATGATATCCAGTTTGACTAAGGGATTTTCCCGATAACCAATCAGATGATATTCCATACTGGCGTAACCGCGAGAACGGGATTTCATTTGATCAAAAAAGTCGGTGACAACTTCTGCTAAAGGTAATTCATAGGTGAGTGTAGTCCGTCCTTGGGTGAGATATTTCATATCTTTGAAAATTCCTCGACGGTTCTGTGACAACTCCATTAAAGAACCGACGTAGATTTCTGGAGTAATCATTTCTACTTGGACGTAGGGTTCTTCAATTCTCTCCCGTTCATTGGGGCTGGGTAAACGACTAGGATTATCAATGTATAACTCCTCACCTTTATTGGTAACGACTTTGTACACCACTGAAGGCGCGGTAATGATTAAATCTAGATTATACTCCCGTTCTAGGCGTTCCTGGACGATTTCCATGTGTAGTAATCCCAAAAACCCGCACCGGAAACCAAAACCCATGGCGCTAGAGGTTTCTGGTTCATACTGTAACGCAGCATCATTAAGTTCTAGTTTTTCTAAAGCTTCTCTTAGGTCTTCAAACTGATCTGCGTCTATGGGAAACATACCACAAAATACCATGGGGTTAGCTTCTGCATAACCGGGTAGTGCCTCTGTGGCTTTGTTCTTACATAGGGTAATAGTATCTCCTACTCTAGCATCAGCTACAGCTTTAATTGCCGCGCCTAAATAACCCACTTCACCAGCATGAAGCTCTTCTACTTGCTTTTGAGTCGGTGCCAGAATACCTAACTCATCAATGACATATTCTTTACCTGATGCCATTAAGTAAATGCGATCGCCTTTTTTGACAGTTCCATCCATAACCCGGAAGTAAACAATTACACCCCGGTAGCTATCGTAGTAACTATCAAAAATTAACGCCCGGAGACTTTCATTAATAGTATTAGCTGGTGGGGGAACTCGTTCGACAATTGCTTCTAATATTTCAGGAATACCAATTCCTTCCTTAGCAGAGGCTAAAATCGCCCCACTACAGTCTAAACCAATAATTTCTTCAATTTCCCCAATTACTCGCTCTGGTTCAGCCCCTGGTAAATCAATTTTATTTAAAACCGGTATAATTTCTAGATTACTATCTAGGGCTAAATAGACATTGGCTAAGGTTTGTGCTTCTACACCTTGGGACGCATCCACAACCAGTAATGCCCCTTCACAAGCAACTAGAGAACGGGACACTTCATAGGAAAAGTCCACATGACCAGGAGTGTCAATTAAATTGAGAACATACTGCTGACCATCTTTAGCAGTATAATTCATCCGGGCAGCTTGCAGCTTAATTGTAATGCCGCGCTCCCGTTCCAAATCCATGTTATCCAGAAACTGCTCTTTCATCTGTCTATCTTCTACAGTACCAGTGGCCTGTAGTAAACGATCAGCGAGAGTTGATTTTCCGTGGTCAATGTGAGCAATAATACAAAAATTGCGAATGCGATCTGCGGGAACGTCAGTCATATACCATTTTTGCCCTCAAGCAAACCAAAGTGAAACTATTTACTTCATGTATTTTAACTCAAGTTGCTAGTTATCTAGTCGAGACTGGTAATAGGTAATGGGTAATTGGTGATAAAATCCCTGTTTTCAGGCTGTTTATCCTTTAATCTTTAATTTTGGACATCTTAATTCTGACACCGCGCCTAACTAGCAACTTACGTTATTATGTTAAATCTATTTATAGCTCCTAGTGATGCTGACTCGGCAGACTACAATTAAATAGGCACAGATTATAAATATCATAACTGATTGATCACGGTTTCAAGAAAAAAAATTCACAGTATTTAAGCCCATGAATATGCAAGAACAGCCTAAAAATACAGATACCGGACGCGCTGATAAAAAAGAAATCGCGCTCCATTTAGATCCTGAATTAATAGAACAAATTCAACATCTCACTAATGATCCCAGTAAAGTGATTGAGGTAGCTATCCGTCAGTGGCTAAGAGGTGATTTTAACAGAGATGATGAGTTAACACGTACCCCTGTCCGCACACCTATTCCCCCTCGCGGTGAATGGAATGATTAGAACTGCTAGGTACTTAGTAGGGAATGATCTGAAATGTCAAATTTAATGTCTTGAATGTTAGAAAAGTCAAAAATCCACCATTCAAAAACGTAAGTGTCAAAGTTTATGGAAAAATGCAAGTAGTTGTACTATCAGCATAATAGAAAGTAGTTTTTTACCCTTTGTCTATCCAACTCGATTAATGACTATTATTGCCAATACCCAATTTTCAAACTTACAGCGTTTTCCGCACTGATGAGGTTCAAAATTGAATCATGAAACTCTTGTGGTGCGGGCATCTTGCCCGCTAGATATGTACCTTATAACACCGGCAAGTGCTGTAATTGCGCCAAATTTGGAATTTACACCTCTAAGTACAGATGGTTTATTCCTAACTCTGGGAGCGGAGTTGGTTTACACAGAAGCTAGTTCTGGTCGGTATCTAAATTCTCATTGAGATCACGGCGAATACTGGGGTTGTGATACTCAGAGAATATTTGATTTCCTGAATGAGAATCATAGCTTTACTCTGGTAGATAGAATTGTTTATCTAGAACATTTACACCAGATTTTCAGCAGTTCTGTACCAGAAAGGGTGAAATGTGGGTTAAATGCAATATTGAATTATTCGAGTTGGAATTGACAATTACGCATAATGAGAATTATCTAACGCCACAGCTTAATTGCTGAAATTATTTGCTGTCAATGGAGTTAATTTCTTGTAAAGTTTGCCACCCAGCGTACCATTGGGAGTTATCTTGTAATAATTTAGCATTTAACCAAAAGCGGACTTGAGGATCACAGGCTGCTACCATTTCCGCATATACCCACTTACCCTGATTTTTGCGGTTAACAACCTGAAAATGTCTCCAACCATCAACTTTCTGTTGTGCGGTCCATTTAGAACCAACTAAGTAAGGAAATTTTTGTCTTTTCGTCATTGGTCAGTTGTTAGTAGTCAGTTGTTAAGTTTTATATCAGATATTTGCCATATTTCCTAATTTAATAAATATTTACTAATCCGGGTTTAATTCTGATTCAGAGGGAAGTAACCCTTGCCAATATCTCTTCACTTGCAATTTTCTTCAGCTTTCAGATCCCCTAATTAACCTGATTTTAACATCCTCCTTTTATCGCCAACTTATTGCTGACCATAGGTTTTTCCTGGCATACACCGGAAATTTATCGAATATGATCAATTGAGATCAGAATCAGTAAAAACTATGGAATCAATCAATTTTTAGATAGGATCTTTTTTTTGTCTTTTGAAACTATTTTTATAAAAAAACTAAATAAAAATCGTAATTTTGATATTTTTACAGTTTTTAGGGTCATTAAGTAGAATTTATATTCAAAAATATTAAATTTTAATCATTAAACGCCCTATATCGAGATTTTTTAAATTACAACCCCCTTTGCATTCTGGAGAATTTGCACAATAATGGCACTTACATACCTCACACATTCCTGAATATGGATGCGGGTAAATGTTTGAGTTCAGAGTTTGTCAAAAAACTATAAGAGAGGCACAAAAGTGAAACTAGCAGTTTACGGAAAAGGTGGAATCGGCAAATCTACAACTAGTTGTAATATTTCTGTAGCCCTAGCTAAACGCGGTAAAAAAGTGCTACAAATTGGCTGTGATCCTAAACATGACAGCACCTTTACCTTGACAGGGTTTTTGATTCCCACCATTATTGACACCCTGCAAGAAAAAGATTATCACTACGAAGATGTCTGGCCTGAGGATGTAATTTATAAAGGTTATGGTGGTGTTGATTGCGTTGAAGCAGGTGGTCCTCCAGCCGGCGCTGGTTGTGGTGGCTATGTAGTTGGGGAAACAGTCAAATTATTAAAAGAACTTAATGCCTTTGATGAGTACGATGTAATTTTATTTGACGTACTTGGTGACGTTGTTTGTGGTGGCTTTGCAGCACCTTTAAATTATGCAGATTACTGTTTAATTGTTACAGATAATGGCTTTGATGCCTTATTTGCTGCTAACCGGATTGCTGCGTCGGTACGGGAAAAAGCCCGCACTCATCCATTACGTTTAGCCGGGTTAATTGGTAATCGGACTTCTAAGCGTGATTTAATTGAGAAATATATAGAAGCCGTACCCATGCCTGTTTTAGAGGTATTGCCTTTAATTGAAGATATTCGGGTTTCCCGTGTTAAAGGTAAAACTCTGTTTGAAATGGCCGAGTCAGATCCTTCTCTTGCTTACGTTTGCGATTATTACCTGAATATAGCTGATCAAATTCTCGCCCAACCAGAAGGTGTTGTTCCTAACGACTCTCCTGACCGTGAACTGTTTTCTCTATTATCGGATTTTTATCTAAATCCTGTAAAAACACAAGCCATAAATCCTGAAGAGGAACTAGACTTGATGATTGTCTAAAACATTTTACCTCTCAGAATGGGCGTATGGCTTTTTTTGATAGTTTTACAGATTCACTCAAGCAAAAGTGGTTGCAATTCTTTCAAGCAAATCGTGAATGGATTACTCTACTAATGACTGTTGAATCAGTTTACACCCCTGATGGCGGTCAACGACCGTCTTCTTATCTCATTCTGGGGGTGATCAATACTTTAGAACCGAAATTAGCCCAGCTAATGCTTCCCTTTGGTAAACTCAATCCAGATGTGGATAGTTTGATTGAAGTTCTGGGTTTGAATTTTGACTCAGATATTGTCCTTGGTAATCGTCTTAGTCCCAGTTTAGAACAAGAGATATATTCCCGTCACCCAGCGGTGGTCATGGAACATATCTCTGAACCGGAAATTGCTCAGGAGTCAGAAGCAATATCCAGTGGAAAAACCATGGATAATTTCGGTAATGTCTCCCTTCCTCCTGGTTCTAATTCGACGGGTACAAGCGATAACCGTGAATTTAATGCCCCCGCTTCAGTTAATAGCAATGTTTTGAATGGGATAAATTTATCTGTAGATAATTCCTTTGATGAACTCAGTACATCAGCAAAAAATCGGTTTGATGATGTAGTATCGGACATCTGGGGTGATAAAAAATCCTTGCAGCAGGGTGAAGAAAATAACAATTTGTTAATAGAAGAATTGCCATCTGAGGTATTTAATGAATCAGAAATGGCTCGTCTTTTTCCTGACAATTAATTATTGAAAGCGGGTGATAAAAGTCAAAAGTCAAAGTTTATTATTTAATAAATATAATAAATTTAATAAATTTTGGCTTCTGCCTTTTGACTTAATTTTTCATCCTCAATTATCTGTTTGACAATCTGAAAAAATGAAAAGGAGAATATTAAAATGACCGTTGCTCAACAGCCAGAAGCTTTGAATTTTGAATGTGAAACTGGAAATTATCACACCTTTTGTCCGATTAGTTGTGTGGCTTGGTTATATCAAAAAATTGAAGATAGTTTCTTTTTAGTTATTGGTACAAAAACCTGCGGTTACTTCCTGCAAAATGCTATGGGGGTGATGATTTTTGCTGAACCTCGCTATGCTATGGCTGAATTAGAAGAAGGGGATATTTCCGCACAATTGAATGATTATGAAGAATTAAAACGATTATGTCAGCAAATTAAACGCGATCGCAATCCTAGTGTAATTGTCTGGATTGGTACTTGCACTACGGAAATTATTAAAACCGATTTGGAAGGTTTAGCACCTAAATTAGAAGCAGAAATTGGTATTCCTATTGTTGTCGCTCGTGCTAACGGCCTCGACTACGCATTTACCCAAGGAGAGGACACTGTGTTAGCCGCTATGGCTCATCGTTGTCCTGAAAAGTCTCCCATATCGGAAACTGAAAAAGGCGAGCGTAACGCCATTCAGAAGCTGATGAATTTCGGTAAGAAAAAAGAAGATGTAGCCCAAGATGAATCTGAGTACGTAAATCATCCGCCATTGGTACTTTTTGGCTCTTTACCTGATCCAGTAGTTACACAATTAACCTTAGAACTGAAAAAACAAGGTATCAAAGTTTCTGGTTGGCTCCCCGCAAAAAGATTTACAGAATTACCAGTGATTGAAGAAGGGTATTATGTCGCTGGTGTCAATCCTTTCCTCAGTCGGACGGCAACAACTTTAATGCGTCGTCGCAAGTGTAAACTCATAGGGGCACCATTCCCCATTGGTCCTGACGGAACACGGGCATGGGTAGAAAAAATCTGCTCTGTGTTTGGAATTACACCCCAGGGTTTAGATGCAAGAGAAGCGCAAATGTGGGAAAATTTAGAAGAATACGTGCAATTAATTCGCGGTAAATCTGTATTTTTCATGGGTGATAATTTATTAGAAATTTCCCTAGCTCGGTTCTTGGTTCGTTGTGGAATGACTGTTCAAGAAATCGGGATTCCTTACATGGATAAACGCTATCAAGCTGCGGAATTAGCTTTGTTAGAAAAGACCTGTCAGGAAATGGGTTCACCTTTACCAACTATTGTTGAAAAGCCAGATAATTACAATCAAGTGCAACGAATTTATGAGTTAAAACCAGATTTGGTAATTACTGGTATGGCTCATGCTAATCCTCTGGAAGCACGAGGTATTAATACTAAGTGGTCTGTGGAGTTTACCTTTGCTCAAATTCACGGTTTTGGTAATGCGCGTGATGTTTTGGAGTTGGTAACTCGTCCTTTAAGAAGGAATAATAATTTGAAGGATTTGGGTTGGGATAAGTTGGTAAGAGAAGAAGCGAAGATTTAGGTTTTTTCAGAAATATTCAGGACGGGCTTTTGAGTTCGTCCTTTTTTTAGGAAATAACGAACCGCAGAGGCACAGAGGACACAGAGGAAGAGAAGATGAATGTTATAATTTTGGTAAGTTGTTTTTTAAGTGCAGTGGTTAGGGGTTGATTATGAATAAAACTATATCTTTTCAAGAGGTAATTGAATATGTGGAAAATCTTTCTCAAGAAGATCAGGATTTTTTAGTAGAATTAATTAAGAAAAGGAAGATTGAAAAACGTCGTTTAGAAATCGCTAAGAATGCAGAGCAAACTTTAGCCGCTTTGTCAGCAGGTACGGCTAAAAAAGGTACTGTGGCAGATTTATTAGCTGATATCATGGAAGAAGAATGAAAACATTAGTTTGGGATAGTAGTTTTAAAAGAGCCTTGAAGCGAATTATTAGGAAAAATCCCCAATTGCAGGAGAGAATTTCTGAAGTATTAGAATTACTAGCATCTGATTATCTCAATCCTGTTTTAAAGTCTCATAAATTAAGTGGTCAGTTAGATGGTTTATGGGCTTGTTCTGTAGCGTATGATTGTCGAATTATCTATACATTAAAACAAGATTCAGATACACAAGAAGAAATGATTGTGGTAATTGATATCGGTAGTCATGATGAGGTTTATTAAAAGTATTCGTAGTATCTGTAGGGTGCGTTAGCAAAGCCGTAACGCACCATTAATCAAGTTTACGGTGTTTTTTTCAGGCTATTTAACTTCATGAAATAATTACAATACATTAGTTTTAAAATTATGACTTTAATCAGCAAATTCAATTATCAACCCAAAAAGAAAGCTAATTTAATCGCACCAATAAATATTAAGCCATCAGATATATCAATAGTTATACCTGTAAGGGATAATCAAAAAGGAATTGATTTATTTTTGTATAATTTTTTTAAGTACCACGATTTAGAACTTTATCCTAGAGAGATTATTATTATTGATAATCTCTCGAAAAAGGGAATTACTATCAATAAACAATTTCAAGCTAAGGGTATTGAAATTATTTTATTGAAATGCTCAAAAATGGGACCTGCGTCCGCAAGAAATTTAGGTATTCAACATTCCAAAGGTGATTGGGTTCTATTTACAGATAGCGACTGTATCCCTTCAAAATCATGGATTTTAGGATATATTAATTCAATGAATGGCTGTATTGGATATGCAGGCAATGTTAAATCATGGGGAAATGATTTTTTATCAAAATATTATGAAACACAAGAAATTTTAGTGCCTTTAAAAGTAATTGAACAGCAAGGATATGCAAGACCAGAGTATTTAATTACTGCTAATTCAATGGTTTGGAAACCAGCTATTGAAAAAATAGGCTACTTTAATGAAAATATTAATATTGCTGCTGGGGAAGATATAGATTTAGGATGGAGATTGTTAGAAATTGGCAATCTTGATTATGCGTTTAATTCTGTTATTTATCATAATTTTGATGATGGTGTTATTGGCTTTTGTCGAAGATTTATTAGATATGGAAAAGGTAATAAAATTATCAGCAAAATCTATGAAGTTGACTTAAAACCTAAAGTTTTTCAACCTAATAAATTGAGTTTTATAAATCAATTTTTGTCTAAATTACAGTATATTTGTATGTTATGGGGATACATAAGCTAAATGTAAAACTTGAGGATGTTTTAAAAGTCAGATGTAGGTTGGGTTGACAAAACCCAACAATAAATTATATATCTGTGTTGGGTTGCGCTGTCGCTTAACCCAACCTACAATTTTGCAAAAGATATAACAAAGAGCGATCGCATCTGGTAAACTAATAATATCTAAAAAAACATGGAGAAGAATTAGCAATTAATACAAGTGTAAGTAAGATACATTTTATAGAGAGAGCTATTAAAGCACAGCGTCCCATTTTTCTAATAGCGTCTGGAAATTATGAAGATTATGAAAGAGAAAATTATGATAATTTATCTGAGTTAGTTATATTCAAAAATGAAAAAATTTACATTATTATAAGTTGTTTTATTCCTTACGGTTGTGAAATTGATCACAGTTATGAACAAAACTATATAGTATATGGAGGTAATTCTAAAATATTCATTGAACCTTACGTTATTATTAATAATAAACCAGGATTTAAGGAATTTAAAAAAAGTTATTTGACAGTAGGATTTACTAACTGTGAAAAATCTTCATTTGCTCAAATTTTGTTAAACTTAGGAGGTTTTCAATTAATTTAGATTATTTAACTAATTAAATGAGTGGAATAGAGAAGCAACTAACTCTAGACACTAGACATATTGCCAAGCATCTCCCAGACACACCACAAATGCAAAGATTATTGCAGCGAGAAGGGTTTGCTCATGTCTTTAACGATGAAGCAACAATGCTCAGGGTAGCACAAGCCATAATAGAAAATGGCGAGTTCACAGGTATCATTCGTAATCATCAACGATATGGACTCTATTTTGCCAGCGCAATTGGCTATAGAATAGATATTAATGGCAGTCAAATTCCTCTGCATTATGGTGAAATAAAAGTCACTGGAGATAGATATCATGTCATTCCCCGCACCCGACCTAGCCAATAACTGGCAGTTTACAGAAATATGGGTTGACCCTACCTCTGTACCTCCCTATGTTTTGATGTTGCTTGGTGACGATAAAAATAATTATTGTATTTTAGATCCTACGGAAAAATACAAAATAGTTTTTGCTTGTTCCAGTTATGAAGAAGCAAAACTTTGGCTACTTGAGGATGAATATGAGCGTGTGGAAGGTCGAGTTTTAGCAGAACAGGTAGCTTAATTTATTTGGGGGTATATATGAACCATCAACTCTATGAACAAGATTTTAATCTGTGGCGAGAAACTCTTATTACACAAATCAAAGAAAAACATTTTCATGATATTGATTGGGAACATTTACTATTAGAACTGGATGATATGGGTAAATCGGAAAAACGGTCTTTTTTGAGTAATTTAACAATTTTAATTGCTCACTTACTTAAATTAACTGTTCAAGCTGATGCTCCTGAAATGATCAAAGGAAGTTGGTACAGTTCTGTTACTGAACATCGCTTTAGAATTAAAAAAGATTTACAAGAAAATCCTTCTTTTAAAAATTATCTGCATGAGGTAATTTTGGTAGCTTATGCTGATGCTAGAAAACTGGCAATTAAGGAAAGTAAAAATGCTAAGTTAGGAGTGAGAAAACCAGATGAATCAGAATATCCTCTTGATTTACCTTTTACTTTAGAACAGTTATTAGATGAAGATTTTTATGGAGATATAGTTGAATAGTTGGTTGGTTTGGGGAACAGTTTTAACCAGGTAATTCTAAAGGTTGAGAAGGAATAATAAACATTATCAGAGTAATTAAAAATTATGCTCAGTGGAATTAAACAAAAGGCTATTGTCGGTAAAGATGGCAAAATCGAACTATCTACCACTGAATTACCAGCAGGGACAGTTGTAGAAGTTATTATCCTAGTTGAATCACCTATTGAAGAAGATGAAACTACCTATCTTCTCAAATCAGAAGCTAACAAACAACATCTACTCAAAGCTATGGAAAATGTAGACAAAGGCAACCTAATTTATGTTGATTTAGATGAATATGAAAAAAGTAGCATTTGAACCAGAAGCTTTTGAACAATTGGGTGAGTGGGGAAAGGAAGATAAAAAAGTCTTTAAAAAAATCTTGGAATTAATTAAAGATATCCAAAGAGAACCATTTTCTGGGATAGGTAAACCAGAACCACTAAAATATGAATTGCAAGGTTACTGGTCAAGACGAATTACAGATGAACATAGATTAGTTTACAAGATAGAAGAAGATTTATTGATGATTCTGTCTTGTAAATATCATTATGATTGATAAAAGATGATTACTGAAATAATGAAAGGAAGTTGGTACAGTTCTATTACTGAACATCGCTTTAGAATTAAAAAAGATTTACAAGAAAATCCTTCTTTTAAAAATTATCTGCATGAGGTAATTTTTATCGCTTATGCTGATGCTAGAAAGCTGGCAATTAAAGAAAGTAAAAATGCTAAGTTAGGAGTGAGAAAACCAGATGAATCAGAATATCCTCTTGATTTACCTTTTACTTTACAACAGTTATTAGATGAGGATTTTTATGGAGATATGTTATAATATGTTATAATATTTAGTTTAAAATATTTATAAACTAGTCATGTCAACATCTATGAAACGTCTTTACTACGGTGATAACTTACAAGTCCTCAGAGAAAATATTCCTGATGAATGTATTGATTTAATCTATCTTGATCCACCTTTTAATTCTAAAGCTAATTATAATATTCTCTTCAAACATACTACTGGTGGAAGTTCAGAAGCTCAAATTACAGCTTTTGAAGATACTTGGACTTGGGGAATTGAATCAGAACGATTTTTGGATGAAATTCAAGATATAAAAGGCGAATTATATCAATTATTAGATTTATTAGTGAGAACATTAGGTAAAAATTCTTTATCAGCTTATTTGGTAATGATGGCCATTCGATTAATAGAATTACATCGAGTTCTCAAATGTACAGGTAGTTTATATTTACATTGCGATCCTACAGCAAGTCATTATTTAAAAATGATTTTAGATTTGATTTTTGGAGCGGATAAATTTAGAAATGAAATTATCTGGAAAAGGACTGGTTCTCATGGAGGTGCTAAAAGGTGGGGACCTGTTCACGATACTATTTTGTTATACACAAAAACGAAGGATTATACATGGCATAAAGTTTATCAAGACTACGACGAAAACTATATTAAAGACTTTTATAGATTTGAAGATGATAAAGGGTTTTATCGGCTTGTAACATTAACAGCAGCAGGTATCAGAAAAGGTGATTCAGGTAAACCTTGGCGTGGTATTAACCCTACAGATGTTGGTCGTCACTGGGCATTACCTGTCAAAGCAATTGAAAGCTTAATTAATGGTAATTCTAAGTCACTATCAACACAAGAAAAACTAGATATTCTAGATGCTAATAATCTAATCTACTGGCCAGTGAAAGGGCAAGTACCACAATATAAGAGATATTTAGATGAAGCTCCAGGTACACAGATTCAAGATATAATTAGTGATATTAAACCTGTTTCTTCTCAAGCTAAAGAACGGTTAGGATATCCTACTCAAAAACCTTTATCTTTATTAGAAAGAATTATCCAAGCTAGTAGTAATAAAGATGATATTGTCCTTGATCCCTTTTGTGGATGTGGTACAGCTATCCACGCAGCAGAAAATTTAGGGAGAAATTGGATCGGTATTGATATCACTCATTTAGCAATTGCTTTAATAGAAAAGCGATTAAGAGATGCTTTTCCTAACAAATTTATTGAAGATGAAAATAAGAATCAAAAGTTAGTTCCAGGGATTGAATTTGAAGTAGAAGGTACACCTAAAGATTTAGCAGCAGCAGAGGATTTATTTACAAGAGATCCTTATCAATTTCAATGGTGGGCTTGTTCTCTTGTGAATGCACAACCATATAAAGATAAAAAGAAAGGTGCAGATGGTGGTATTGATGGATTGATATTTTTTGAAGATGTTATTGATATCAAAAAATCAAATAAAACTGCTGTGAAAAAGATTATTGTCAGTGTTAAAGGTGGGAAAAATCTTAACCCAGCGATGATTAGAGATTTACGCGGTACAATGGAGACAAATAAGGCAGAAATAGGATTGTTTGTGACTCTCACACCTCCTAGTCAACCAATGATTAAAGAAGCAGCATCTTCAGGTTTTTATAAAGCTGGAAATGGCAGAAATTACGCGAAAGTGCAAATTTTAACTATTGAAGAATTATTAACAGCACAGAAGCGACCAGAGTTTTTTGATATGAAACAGGGAGAATTGACATTTAAGAAAGCACAAAGGGAAAATCAAGATATAGGAGAACAGGGGAATTTATTTCCCCATTCCTGAAAATTAGGGAAAATAAATGAATATGGAAAAAATTCCAGTTAACCCAGACCAGAATCTTGTCCACAAATTAAAACACAAATCAAAAATTTATTAACCCCCCTTTCCCAACAACTAAATTCAAAAAATAATTGCTTTTAACAACTAACAACTGATGCACTTCTTAAACCTTGCACAGTAGAAATTACCTGTTGGGCAACTTGATCAATTTCCTCAACTGTATTAAATCTGCCAATCCCAAATCGCACGGAAGCATAAGCTAATTTATCTGAATGTCCCAAGGCTTTCAAAACATAGGAAGGGGCAACATTATTAGAAGAACAAGCAGAACCAGAAGATACAGCTACTATTGATTGTAAACCTAAAGAAAGTGCAGCACCATCTACACCTTCAACACTAATATTTAAATTTCCTGCTAATCGTTTTTGAGGATGTCCATTTAAGTAAATTCCTCCGACATTGGATATCTGTTTCCACAATCTTTCTCTTAATTCTATTAATCGTTGATTTTCTGTTTCCTGTTCAGCTATTGCAATTTCTACAGCTTTACCAAAACCGACAATTTGCGGTGTATATAAAGTCCCCGAACGCATTCCTCTTTCATGTCCTCCCCCATGTTGTTGAGAAGCAAGTTTAACTCTTGGGTTACGTCTGCGAACATATAAAGCCCCAATTCCCTTTGGTCCATAAACTTTATGGGCTGTGAGTGACATTAAATCAATATTCATTTCTTCCACATCTAAAGGTATTTTACCAATAGCTTGGGCTGCGTCTGTGTGCAAAATAATTTGCCGTTGATGACAGATTTCTCCAATTTCGGCTATTGGTTGTAAAACTCCAATCTCATTATTGGCAGCCATTACAGATACTAAAATCGTATCATCACGCAAGACTTTTTCTAACTGATTTAAGTCAATTAATCCATCTTTTTCTACTGGTAAAACGGTGAGATTAAAACCCAGATTTTTTAAATATTCACAAGGATCTAAAACTGCTTTATGTTCCGTGGCAATAGTTACAATATGTTGACCTTTTTGGAAATAAGCTTCAGCAATACCTTTAATAGCTAAATTATTCGCTTCCGTTGCACCGCTGGTAAAAACAATTTCCTCTGGTGTTGCGTTAATTGCTGCTGCTAAAATTTCCCGTGTTTGTTTAACAGCAGCTTCAGATTCCCAACCGTAAATATGGCTAATACTAGCCGCATTTCCAAACTTTTCTGTAAAGTAGGGAATCATAGCAGCCATTACCCTTTCATCAACCGGGGTAGTAGCATGACAATCGAGGTAGATAGGACGACTGGACATAATTAATTCACAGTTAATTCAAAATTTGACCTAGTTTTTTTAAGATTCGGAAAACTTGATAAAGTTCGTTTTCTCGCTTCAAGAGTGTAAATTGATCAGACAAAGCGTATTGGGCTTGATTAATTTGCGAAAATTTGATAAAAATAAAATCACTTCCATTCATTACCAATCCAAATAGAGGTTTTGTAGGATGAGGATTAGCCAGCATATAAGTAAGTGCTTGAGGTATGGCTTCTAAGAGAGAAAAAGCAGTTCTTTTAGATTCAATTACCAATAACCATAATTGTTGTTGGATAACTAAAACATCAATTTTACCTCTGATAACTTCGTCTTCATTTTCGACTGCGATTTCTATTGATGATTCACTTCTAATAAAGAAAGGTTCATCATAAAATCCAGCTAAACTCAGTAAGGGAGATAAAACTACTAACTTGACTGTTTCTTCCGATAAAGGAGGATATTTAGCTAATCGGAGAAAATGCAATTTTACTTTGTCTAGATATTGTTTTTCTAAATCAGAGATTTCTGGCAAATTTTCTAACCATTCAGGAAAAAATGCTTCATTGTCGGTTTGTTCTAGACTAAATCTTGCTTCTAAATAGGCAATGCCTATATTTCGCGCTTGGATGAATTGAACCATAATACAAAGAATAGAATTGATATTCCTATTGTATAAGGTGGGAATAGTTATATTATTTCATTAACATAATTCAGTAAAGTAAAGTTTAAATTAATTAACATTTGGAAAATCAAATATCTAATGGTGAGAAATCACAGCTATATCAACAAAATATGACAAATCAGACCATAAAACTTTAAATAGCTGCTAATTCCTTGATTTTTTTGAGTACAGATTCGGCATGACCTTTTGTTTTGACATTAGGCCAAACGTAGGCGATAATCTTATCAGGTGAAATTAGGAAAGTTGAACGGGCAACTCCCATATATTCTTTACCCATAAACTTCTTTAAACGCCATGCACCATAGGCTTCTATTAATTGATGTTCAGGATCAGTTAATAGGGTAATTGATAAATTGTGTTTGTCTATAAATTTACAATGAGATGCGGCAGAATCTGGACTAACACCGATGATTTTTGCCCCTGCTGCGGTAAATTTAGAGGATAATTCTGTAAAGTCTTGTGCTTCGGTGGTGCAGCCCGGTGTATTATCTTTAGGATAAAAATAGAGAACTGTCCACTGATTTATATCAGCAAGATTGACTAGATGATTATTTTGGTCTGGGGTAGAAAAATCAGGTGCAGGTTGTCCAATTTGGGGAATATTGTTCATAATTAGTCTAGGAAAAATTAGGGATAATTGAAAATTATTGAATAATAGGGAAATTATTCACTGACATTTAAATCAATTTCTCGTCTACGAGGGACATCATAAACCATAAAATCATGAGCCATAATTGTTTTAGGAAAAATTGCCCGTGCTTCTTTGAGTAAGTCTTTTAATTCAATGCTATTTCCTGGAGCATAACGCGGACTAAAATGGGTCATAATTAGTTTATGAACTCCTGCACCATAAGCTGTTTGTGCGGCCATTGTAGTTGTAGAATGCAGTCTTTGAAATGCCATATCTGAATCTTGATGGGCAAAAGTAGCTTCGTGAATTAATACGTCTGCATCAAGAGCTAGTTGCACCGCACCATCACAATAAACCGTATCTGTACAATAGGCTATTTTTCGTCCAATTTCTATAGGTCCACATAGTTCACTACCATCAATTACTCTTCCGTCTTCTAGTGTAACTGTTTGACCGCGTTTAAGTTTGCCATATATTGGACCCGAAGGAATTTCTAAGGCCTTGGCTTTGTCTATATCAAAGCGTCCAGTTCTATCTTTTTCTGCTACTCGATAGCCAAAAGCAGGAATACGGTGATGTAAAAGACCACAAGTAACAGTAAATTCCTCATCTTCATAAATTACCCCTGGTTGAACAGTATGCACCTTAATGGGGTAAGAAAAGTGAGTGTGGGAGTAACGGGAAGCAGCTTGCAAATACTCGTTTAAGCCTGATGGACCATAGATATCAATTTTATCTACATTACCGGCTAAACCGCAACTAGCAAGTAATCCCATTAAGCCAAAAATATGATCACCGTGCATATGGGTGACGAAAATTCGGGATAGTTGGCTAATTTTTAATTCACTTCGCAAAATTTGATGCTGAGTTCCCTCTCCACAGTCAAATAACCACAATTCTGCCCGTTGTGGCAACCTCAGCGCCACGCTGGAAACATTGCGTGATTTTGTAGGTACACCAGAACTCGTCCCTAAGAATGTAATTTGCACGGCGTTTTTTAGCTTTCCTTTTGCTTATCGTTCTCGATTATCTATCTTGGCACAGTATTGGCAAAGTTAGCTATTGGAAAAATCAGAATATGAATATTTTCTAAAAATAGCAATTTTTATTGCCACCAAAAAGAACTTGGTAAAGGCCAAGATAACTCACAAAGAGTACCTTGAGGATAAAGAGAAACCCGTCTAAATTTACCTTTAATTTGTTGTGCTAATTTTTTAAATTGTTTTGTTCCCCAACCTTCTCTTGATGAATAAGTTCCTAAACCATTATCCAAAATACTGAGGGTGTAACGTCCTTGAGATCCAGAATAACTAACTTGCAAACAGGTGATTTCTGTGGCGTGTTTACCAACATTACACAAGGCTTCTTCTAAAAATCTGCAAACTCCTCGCTTATTTTCAATACTTAAATTGTTGTCATGAATAGGTTCAAAATTATGAATTTTTAGCTTGAGAGTTTTAAAGCAGGGAAAATCTCGATCTAAGGTGTAGCTATAAACTTGATAGAGAATTTCATGTAAAGGGTTTCGCAAATCTATGACTAGATTATTTCCTAGATAAAGGCTGGTATCTTGAGGGAGAGTTTCTTGTTGCCAAAATTCATACATTCCTCGTAATTCTTGATTTAATTCTTCAAGTTCTTTTTCTATTAAAGGTAATAATTTATTAACTGGTAAATCTTGTTCTTTGACTATTTTTAAAACTTTAGCTAAACTTTGTAATGGTCCATTATGAATAGTTTCTATTTTCAGTTCAATTAGATTTTGACGTGCTTTAATTTTTCCCTTAATATTTTGGTGATATTGATATAAAATTATCACCATAATCAAATTTATAACTAAAATGCAATTTGCTAACCCTAGAGAAATTGACCGACCTAAATTTAATAAAAAATGAGCGAGTAATCCCAAACTAAAAACAGTCAAAATAACTATGATAATTCTTGATAATTTTTCTAAAGAGACAAAATAAATTTGTGTTGGTTGTATCGGTAGTTTTTTCCAAAATTGAGTTTGCATAAACTTTTATTCCAAGATTAACATCTTAGAGCAAATTTCCGGTTGGTGAAGTGCTACCCCTTTGTAGGAGGGGGGTAATTTAATATTTACCCAAGGGGTTACATCATTTACCTGAAATTTGCTGTCATTATGTATGGAAAATACCTGGTTGGTTTTAATAAATTTATTTGTTTTCGTTATTTAATTTTAGTTATTTAATCAATTAATCCTTCTTCTCTAGCTTTGATTTCTGTTTGAATACGGATGTTTTTACCTTCCTCTGGATAAATATTTAAAGCATCTTGTAATTTGCTCCAATAATGACGCACCATACGTTCAGATATACACATATTTTTAGCGATCACTTTATCTTGTAATCCATGTTCAAAAGCTAAGTTCAATACCTGCAACCACTCTGATTTTACCTCGAAACCTGAGTGTATTCCTTTAATATCTTTTGTATGAGTTAATCCTTGTAACGACCAATCAACTCTAGTTAACATTTCGGCGGTAGAAAGACTTTTATCAGCGACAGTAAAGCCTCCTTTATGATTATCAATATAAGGACGAATACGCACTAGTGTTTTGATGTGAGCGCTTTGAACAACAAGATTTAGATGAGAATAATTTTCCATCAAAACTTTAAGAAATTGAATACCTATATCAACTCGCGCTGTCATTTCTAATTTTTCAGGTATAGAAAGATCCATAACTAGCAAATCAGGTTGACAGATAGCAATTTCCTCTAACGCATGACTAGCATTTGTAGCAATATTAAGTTCAGCACTAGGATAGTTTTTTCGTAGGATTTCAACTGTTCCATTTAAAACTGATTCGTGATCATCAATGACCATAAATTTTAAAGTTGATTTTTTTGATAAAACTTGTTTCATATCTAATCATTGTCTCCATATTTACACATTTGATAAATTTAGATTCCTATCTACTACCATCAATTGCTTTTTACTAGATTCTATTACCTATAAATAATTTACTATGGGGGGTATTACCCCCCACCCTACCAAAAACTCTTAAAAAATGCTAAGATTAACAGCTATATCTATTACCATAGAAACCCTCTCTATTTAACAATAAATTACTCTCAGTCACGGTTTTGACAGACATAATATGTTGTGCTATACAAGCTATTAACTAATTAAATTGTGATCAATAAATTTAACTACATTAAGAAATGCAAACCACATAAAACCATCACCAAAACTGCGATTGATGTCCTAAATATCTCTTTGTATATAAAAAATCTTTTCTAGAGAAAATACTTACCATAAAATAATGAAATATCATAAATAATGAATTTGAAAACAAAGTATATAAAAAAGTTCAGTAACTACAAAAACTATTTCCTCTAGTGTAAGTGCCTTTTTATTTCTGAAAATGACAATTCTTGATGCTAAATTAGTCACCAATAAAAGTGCCAAGTTGACATCAAATTCTTGTGAAAATAGAAACATTTTCCCGATATTAGTAGTTTAAAAATATCGTAAATATATTCTAATTCTGGTAAATGGGAATAAAAAATAAAAGTAGACAGATCAGGATAAGAAATTTTTACAGCTAATAGTGCTATACTTCCTATTTGTTTGAGAGTTACATGAATATAAATCGGGAGTAAAATTTCTGTTTCTGGTAAAGTTATTCTGAGTAATTCCTCTAAAACCCTTAAAATTATCCAACTACATTCAGGTTCTTCAATTCTCCAGGAAATTGGCATATTTACCTGAAAATCTAGATGGGGATAGGAGTTAATCCAAGGTTCTAGTAAACACTCAATACATAAAGGTAAACTATCTTGAATAGATATGGGACATAAGCGATCGCTCAATTGTACTAAAGAATGATGAAAGTTATCAATTTTGTTGATATGGGGCTGAACTTCTTTCACTGATAAACTAAGTTTGTCCATAACTAATAAATCTAAATTACGTCGGATTGTAAAAGATTCCTGTAATAAATCATCACGGACTTTTTCAGATTCTAGAAATAGTTTGAGAAATTGCCTATAAAACCACCACTGCAATGCTTGCTTAATTCTTGGCTCAGATGTCATAAACTTGATCATGATTATGACTTAAGTAAATTAGAAATTACCTCCCTTATTTCCCCCTGTAAAAAGGGCAAAAAGTTGAGAATAGGGCATTTTTTGTACTTCATAACTTCTTAATTAGCTCATCACAAATCAGCAATCAATCTGGCTCTTCTTAACATAAACTGCAATACTGTTTCTTCCCTAGAAATAATATCGGCTGTACCATTCATCCCCGACTGAAGAAAACACTGAAGATTATTATTTCCAAATGAAATTTTTTCGGGTTGAATTGTGGCTTCAAAGTAGTTATTACCAGGAAAAATTGCAGTATTTGTATCTTTGCTTTGAGGTGTAATTGCATCAGGAGAAATCGTTTTAACAACGCCCTTAGCAGTTCCATAATCAGGATATGGACAAGCATCAACACGAAGTTGTGCTTTTTGACCAACAGCAATTTTATTAATTTCCGCGCTAGGAATGAGAGCTTTAATTACCAGAGAGTTACGATCATCAGGTACAATCTCAGCAAGAGATTCACCACTGCGAACAACTTGTCCAGAATTTCGTAAATGTAGTTTCAAAATAATCCCATTGCTAGTAGCAACAATAGTGCTATTTTTTTGCTGCTTTTCTAGTTGTTGAAGTTCTTTTTGTAATTGTTTGATTTGAGTTTGTATTTCAACCAATCGCTGAATTAAGCCTACCCGTTCTTTATTTAAAGCAGCTATATTTGCTTCACCTTTAGCGATTTCTTGAGCAATACGTTCTTGTGCCATATTCATCATTGCTGTAGTTGGATTAATTGCAGCTTTATTTAATTTTAGTTTTATATTAGCGATATCAACGGCTTTTTTTACAGTTTCTAGTGTTAAGGTTGTTTGTTGAACAATTAGCTGTTTTTGCTCAAATTCTCGGTTACCAATTACCCCAATTTCTGCCAATTGTTGATAACGATCACGATCCATTTTTGCAAATTCTAAGTCAGCTTCAGCTTTTTGTAATTCTACTAATTGTTTCTGAATATTTAGCTGGGCTGTTATTAATTCACCTTCAGTATTAATCTTTCGCTCTTCATATTCCCTTTGATTTTTTAACAAATCTTCTTTAGCGGAAGTAACAACTCTTTGTATCACCCTTTTTTCAGCCATTATTTGATTATTTAAAGTTCGATTTTGAGCATAGATTTGTAAAATTTGTAATTTATTTTGGTTGATATTTTCTTCTAATTGACTTTTTTTAATTAACAATTGTTCAGTATCTAAAATGGCGATTACATCTCCTATTTTAACAATTTGATTTTCTTTAACTTCGATACTTTTAACAGTTCCTTCTACCTTTGATTGCACCACACGAGTTTCACCTATGGGACGAACAATAGCATTAGCTTTTACGGTGACATTATATTTCACCCATGAAGATAAATAAATGCTGGTCAGAACAGTTCCAATTAGAAATACACCTGCTAAAGATGTCCAAATACTTATAGCTGGAAGTGAATTATCATTTCCAATTACAGAATTAAATTCTGGTTCATGAGTGTAAAGCATGATTATCTAAATGATGAATAATATATAGGATTCCTATCACAAATAGCAGATGGTTTTACCCCTCCCCTTGCTAAAGAGAGAGGACTGGTTTCCCCCTTTTACAAGGGGGGACTAAGGGGGGTAAATACAAGGGAAATTAAGGAATTAAAAAATCTAAATGATCTCCTGGTTTAGTGCGTAAATCCTCTAAAGAACCTTCTAATTTCAACCTACCTTGATCTATCAAAACAATCCAGTCAGCCCGATTAATTACCTTAGGTCTGTGAGTAATTAAAATTGTTGTTTTCCCTCGACGATGTTTAAATAATTGGTCTAAAACTTGAGCTTCACTCACTGGATCAAGTCCCCCAGTAGATTCATCTAAAATCAAAATTGGTGGGTCTGTAACAATGGCTCTCGCTATAGCTAATCTTTGTCTTTGTCCACCAGAAATATTAGCACCAAATTCTCCTAAAATAGTTTGATATGTCTCCGGTAACTTATTGATAAATTCATCAGCACCGGAAATTTTACAAGCTTGAACAATCTGCTCAAAGCTAACATGAGGCGCTCCTAATCGAAAATTCTCGATAATAGAACGACTCCAAAAATGAGCATCCTGGGGAACAAGAACCACCTGTTGACGCAGACATTCTAAAGAAAGGTCTTGAAGGTTATAAATTCCAATTTGGATATTACCAGATTGCAGAGGATATAACCCAGCTATTAATTTAGCTAAGGTACTTTTACCACATCCAGATTTACCAATTAAAGCCACAACTTGACCACCAGGAATTGTTAAAGAAAAATCTTCTAAAAAGTCAATTCTTCCTGCATAGTGAAACTTCAAATTTTTGCAAAAAATATCAACATTTTCGGGAATTTTTGCAACAGGTTTTTTACCATAATCTTCATTTTCTGGAGTAGCGTCAATAACTTCTGTTAAACGTTGGGTTGCAGTTTTAGCACGAGTAAATTCTTCAACAAAGCCAATCACTGTACCAATTAAACCCAAAAAATTCCCATTCATAGAGTTAAATGCTAGTAATTTACCAATACTGAGATTTTCAGCGGGATTAATTACTAAATAGCCACCGAACCAAAGTAAAATAACACCACCAATAGCGGAAACAAAACCAGAAAAAGTATTATTAATGATGCCAATTTGGATAGTGCGAAATATGAGATTAGCTAGACGAATAAAACGGGTTTCTAATTCATCTAAAAATTGCGGTGCTGAGGTAGTTGTTTTGAGAGTTAATGCTCCTTTAAAAGTTTCGACTAAAACACCTTGGGTTTCCGCTTCTTGAACTAAAAGTTCACGAGTTTTCTGTTGTAAAGTGGGCTGAAAAATAATAGTTGATAATGTCATTATTACGGAAATTAATAATGCTATTCCGGTTAATTTCCAGCTATAAAAAATCATGAAACTTAGAGAAATTAACGCAATAAAAAATCGGCTGGGTAAGGTAATAACTAATTGAGATACTAATTGGTTAATTTGTTCAATATCTTGCAACCTACTAACTATTTCACCACTGCGTCGAGCTTCATAATAACTTAAAGGTAAACGCAAAATTTGTCTGCCAAAATCTAAAACTAGCCCTAATTGTAAGCGTTGAGCAAAGTTAGCAATTAAGTTAGATTGGACAAAGGAAAGGCTATTAGAAACAAAATTCATAACTACTACAGAAATCGCTACAGTAGTTAGTAATTTTGTGTCACCTCTAACTAACACATCATCAGTAAGAATTTGTAATAAGAAAGGAGAAGCTAAAGATAACAAACCCAAGATCAAATTTAAAGGTAGAACTTGGACTAAAATGGTGCGATAAATCCAAACTCGTCGAAAGAAACGCCAAAAGCCACCAGTTTTATCACTTTCTTGTTCAAAAAAGCGAATAGGATCTGGTTCTAGTAAGAGAATTAACCAATCTTTCCAACCATCAATTAAATCTTTTTTAGAAAGATAACGAACCCCAACTCCTGGATCTGCAATGACAAAATTTTTGCCTTTTTTACCGTATAAAACAACCCAATGATTTCCTTTCCAGTGAATAATTGCTGGTAAGGGAGCTTCATTCATTCGCTCAATTATTTCTGATGATGTTTTGACTGGACTAACTTTAAAACCCAGGCTTTCTGCTCCTCGTCTTAACCCTAATAAAGTAGTTCCAAATTGTCCAGTTCCGACGACTTCCCGAATGCGGCTGAGGGTAAAATTACGACCATAATATTTGGATATTGTAGCTAAACAAGCTGCTCCACAATCTTCTTCGCTATGTTGTTTAACAAATTGGAGTTTCATAAATAAATAGCCATAGAAAAGAATCAAAATATATTATTTTCATTTCTATTGAATTGGTAGTAAACACTGGTAAATATAATCGGAATAGTAGAAGATAAAATTATCTGATCCTGGTTCTATTTTTGTGCTAGAAAAGATTAAATATACTCGCTAAGAAGCTATTACCTCTTTTTCTCCTATTGCGACGACGGCCACCACCTCCACCAAATAATGAAGATAAAATAAAGGTTGTTTGAGAAAGTTGATATTCAGTTTCATTTCTCACATATCCGCTAGAGTTTCCTTGAGAAATATACATTTCATTACTTCCTCTAGTGTATATATTTGTATTTTGGTAGAACATATAAGACATTTCCAAGGGTAAAGATGATGACCTACCCCCAGATATAGACTCTTGTTCTTTTTCTGATAAATTTATGAACAGGTCGGATTTTTTTATTTCTATATGGTCAGACATGGTAAAACCTCTTTTTTTTAAAAAATAAGATTTATGTATCATTGTTTGTGATACATAAATCTTCATCTACGCTGTGAATAGAAGTGCTAGGAGTAAAATCGTGATGATCATCTAATAGTGTTTGATGATTCTATGTTTTTATTCCCCTTTACCACTTATCTGCCACAGGTATAGTTCTCTTGCCTGTATGCTTATACTAAGCTTTTAAAAAAGAAACACCGAAAGTTTTGACATTTGTAGTATATTGATAGCCCCCAGCCTGGCTACCGTTCCAGCCTGATTGAGTACCACCTACCTGCACAGTATTTTCTCCGCTGAATCCTGTGACAAACAATGCTAACTGACCGTTATCATGACCATAATCATGTTGATGATTATGGTCATGATAACCACCAGCTACGATTTCTTGTTGTTCAACGGATACTGCGGTAAATAAAGTAGACATGACTAAATTCTCCTTGATTTGAATTATCGCTGGGGGTTGTTTACTGCTCGGTTGCTGTTTTCCCCCTCGCTTGTTAATAGAATATCGAGGATTAATTAGATAATTCATTCTCATTTTGTGCAAACTTAATTACCAAATTTAGAACTAAATATTGCCGAAAAATACACGCCAATTTGACTCAATTATGTTCACTAAATAAAAAATTTCTGCTATGATTTCCTATCAACATGGCATTATCCACTTAAACAAAGTAAATCATAGCCCCCTCCTCGCTTGCGGGGAGGGGGTTGGGGGTGGGGTTGATTAAATATGTGTCCCCACCACAGTTTCTCTGGTTCAAATTTTTGGTGATGACTAGATTTGAAACTTGTCGTAATTCCCTGTAAACTAGAAGAATATGCGTCGGTGCAGCACCTATAACAATGTCTTTAAAAATAAATTCTGGATTATTTAGCGATGATTTCATAGATCATTACGCTGTTCTATGTGTAACAATTGATGCTGAATTTAAAGAAATTCGTCAACGTTATTTGCAAATTGTGCGGATACTGCACCCAGATAGTTCTCATTTGCTGGGTGACTTAGAAAAACAGATAGCTAATAGTCTGTTATCAAAACTAGTTAACCCGGCTTATCAGAAATTGTCTGGAGAAAAAAACCGTCGGGAATATCTATCAATTTTGTCACAAATGGGTAAGCGATTGGCACAGGAAGCAGCATCAATCAAGGTTGAGACCGAATTAGCCAAGGAGTTGTTAGCGGCCGCCAATGTTAGTGTGTCATATCAAAAAGCGATCGCCCAAATTGCTGAAACTCAATTTAATGATTTACAACAAGCACACAAAATTATCGGTGAAATTAGTGAGTTAAATCTAGTTTACCTGATGCGGACATCAGGGCAGAAAATAACTAAACCTCCATCTAATCAACCTCATAATCCTGATCAAAAATTACCGTCAACTCCCACTCTACCATTAAAAGAAGAATCGTTAACAGAAAAATACCTGCGTCGCGCTCAAAATTTACTAGAAACAGACCAATTGTCCCAAGCCACAGTAGAATTACAGGATGCCTTAAAATTAGAGCCAAGAAATAGTCATTGCCATAGCTTGATGGCAATGGTATATTTAAAGCAAAATCAACTGAAAATGGCAAAAATTCACTTTGATAACGCTCTGAAGTTAAATCCCAAGGATAAAATCGCTTTGGAGTGGAAACCCAAGGTAGATCAGGCTTTAGGAAAGACAAGTAGTGATTCTTCAGTGAATTACTCTTCTAAAAATGAAGAGAAGCAACCAGATAAGTCTGGAAAAGGCGGTTTGTTTGGCGGTTTGTTTGGTGGGAAGAAAAAATAATGGTGTATCAACCAGCAGCGGGAGCCAGGGATCTATTACCTTTAGATGTAGCGCAAAAACGCTGGATTGAAGATAGATTAGAACAAGTATTTCAGCGTTGGGGATATCACAGGATTATCACCTCAACCTTGGAAAGAATGGATACCTTAATGGCCGGTGAAGCAATTCAGCGTCACATGGTGATTCAACTCCAAAATGGTCAAAATGAAGAATTGGGATTGCGTCCAGAATTGACGGCTTCTATCGCCCGGACAGTGGTGACTCGCATGACAAATGCGACCTATCCCCAGCGACTCTATTACAATGCTAATGTGTTTCGTCGCAATTGGGAAGGCCGCCATAATCGTCAGCAGGAGTATTATCAATCTGGGGTGGAGTTACTGGGAGCGGGAGGATTATTAGCTAATGCGGAAGTATTGCTGTTAGTAGCTGATTGTTTCACAGCCTTGGATTTACAAGGGTGGCGGTTAATTCTAGGGGAAGCAGGAATTACTGGCTCCCTGTTTAATGCTTTTCCCCCGGAAATTAGAAATCAAGTCCGTACTGCGATCTCTCATTTAGATTATGTAACTCTTGATACTTTACCTCTGAGCGAGGAACTACACCAGCGGGCTAAAATCATGTTAGATTTGCGAGGTGATAGTCGAGAGGTTTTAGAAAAAGTCAGCAGTTTGCATCTTGAACCAGGCCAGCAGGAAGCAATAAATAATCTCAAATCTCTAGTAGAATTACTGGAGGGTAAATTCCCCTTAATCCTTGATTTAAGCCTAATTCAAACCATTGACTACTACACAGGTATTGTATTTGAAGTAGTGAGTGATACGAATGTTCAAGCACAAGTTTTAGGAAGAGGTGGTCGCTATGACCAATTACTAGGTTTATATCATCCCCAGAATGAAAGTATTCCCGGTATCGGCTTTGAACTGAGTATTGATGATTTATACCAAATTCTCTCATTTAATCAGCAATTACCCCAGAATATCCCCGCTAGTCATTGGTTGGTAGTTCCAGAAACTCCTGGTGCTGAAGCTGCGGCTTTTGATTATGCGGAAAAATTGCGTAACAATACTGATTTAGTGAGAGTAGAAATAGATTTGGGCGGAAAAGATGTAAGCGCGATTCGTCAATATGCAAGCGATCGCTCCATTACCAAAATTGCTTGGATTAAAGCTGATGGTTCTCATACCATTGAAGCAGGATCCTAAGTCAATAATAACGGACAAAAAAGAGGAGGAATCGGAAAAATGCCACATAGTATTGTTACAGACGTTTGTGAAGGTGTTGCTGACTGCGTAGAAGCTTGTCCAGTAGCTTGTATTCATGAAGGTCCAGGGAAAAACGTCAAAGGTACAGATTGGTACTGGATTGATTTTGCTACTTGTATTGATTGTGGCATCTGTCTCCAAGTTTGTCCGGTGGCAGGAGCGATTTTACCACAAGAAAAACCAGAATTGCAAAAAACCCCAAAATAGTCATGGGTCAGTGGTCAGTGGTAAAAGAAAAACAACTGACAACTGACAACTAACAAATAACAACCGATAACAACGAACAAATGACAAATAACTATTTATTAAAAGTAGAAAATGTCCATGCAGGATATATTAAAGATGTAGACATTTTACAAGGTATCAACTTCCATGTTACCAATGGAGAATTAGTAACAGTAATTGGTCCCAATGGTGCGGGTAAATCAACATTAATCAAAACTATTTTTGGACTATTAACACCCCATACCGGAAAAATTACCTTTAAAAATCAAAATTTAGTAGGTTTAAAATCCAATCAAATTGTAGAAAAAGGTATGTCCTACGTTCCACAAATTGCGAATGTTTTTCCATCATTAACCGTAGATGAAAACTTAGAAATGGGGGCTTTTGTCAGAAATATCCCATTAAAACCCCTTAAAGATAAAATATACAATATGTTTCCGAGATTGAAAGATCGCTTGCGTCAACGAGCGGGGACTCTTTCAGGAGGAGAAAGACAAATGTTAGCCATGGGGAAAGCATTAATGTTAGAACCTAGTTTACTACTCTTAGATGAACCTTCAGCCGCATTATCTCCCATTTTGGTAAATCAGGTATTTGAGCAAATTAAGGAAATTAACCAATCGGGAACTGCTATAGTTTTAGTAGAGCAAAATGCCCGTAAAGCCTTAGAAATGGCAGACCGAGGTTATGTGTTAGAATCAGGAAAAGACGCTATCTCAGGACCTGGTAGAGAATTATTACATGATCCAAAAGTGGGAGAATTATATTTAGGTGCGGGGAAGAGACATTAATAATTTTTTTCTCACGCAGAGGCGCGAAAAAGAGAGATTACTAAATAATAAGTAAGATTAGGGAATATGACTACACAAATAATATCATCATCGGCAAGATATCAAGGACAATTTGGGGAGTTTACAATTACTCAGAGCGATCGCCAAAGTGTGATAATCTATCGTACAGGATTAATGATAGCAGCATTGTGTTTTGCCCTGGGTAGTAGTTTAGTTTTAATTTCTCCCCAACCCGCTGTAATTCAAGCCATTACACCTATTTACACCTGTTTTAGTCTTGCACTTGGTATTAGTTTATTAACCATTCATATTTATATGAAATTTTTGCACCAAATGTTGCAAATTTTCTGGATAATTGGTAGCATTTCCGCCTTAATTTTCGCCCATAGTGATAGTCAGTCCTTTGCAATTACCGTTTATAATCAACCATTGACTATATTAGGTATTGGTTTCACCTTTGCAGCTTTAACAGGAATTTATTTTAAAGAAGGTTTTTGCTTTAATCGTTTAGAAACTAAGATCTTAACTCCCATAGTTCCCATATTATTATTAGGACATTTAACAAGAATTTTATCCACCCAAACCGAACAGATTTTATTAGCAACTTGGACAATTTGCTTTTTAATTTTTGTGGTGCGGAAAATCATTCAACCTATTCCTCCTGACATTGGAGACAAATCAGTATTTGATTATTTAAAAAAGCAACATTTAGAGACTTCCCAATAAAAAACAGTCAACCACTCAACATAAAAAACCCTTAAATTCTTATTTCTCCGTGTTCTCTGTGCCTCTGTGGTTCGTTTTCCGCTGCTTCAGGTAATGTGTAAAAGGTTAAATATGCAAAAATGTCAAATATAGAAGAACGTAAATACTGGTTAGCTTGGTCACAAATTCCTGGTATTGGTCCAATACTAATACAAAGATTACAACAGCACTTTAGTAATTTAGAAACAGCTTGGAAAGCCAGTCCTGGAGAATTGCGAAAAGTCGAAGGTTTTGGAATTCAGACCTTAGAAAAAGTTGTTCAACAAAAATCCCGTTTAAACCCCGAACAACTACTTACCCAACACCAACAAATAAACCCCCATTTTTGGACACCAGCAGACCCAGAATATCCCCAACTATTGCGAGAAATTCCTACTCCACCCCCACTGTTGTATTATCGAGGTGAAATTGATTTACAGGAAAATTCAGGACAAAAACCCCTGGTAGGAATTGTGGGAACTCGTCAACCCACAGAATACGGAATTAAATGGACTCGTCAAATTAGTACCGCATTAGCAAAAAATGGTTTTACCGTTGTTTCTGGTATGGCCGAGGGAATAGACACCGAAAGTCATTCAGCAACATTGAAAGCTGGAGGAAGAACAATAGCAGTTATGGGAACAGGTGTAGATGTTATTTATCCCCATAAAAATCGAGATTTATATCAACAGATTTTGAAATCTGGGATAGTAATTAGTGAATATCCCGCAAAAACGCCACCGAACCGCACCCATTTTCCCCGTCGAAATCGAATTATTGCTGGTTTGAGTCGTGCGGTATTAGTTATGGAAGCGCCGCTAAAATCTGGTGCTTTAATTACAGCTACCTATGCTAATGAATTTAATCGAGATGTTTATGCGTTACCGGGAAAAATTGATGATCAACCATCACAAGGTTGTTTAAAATTAATTAGTCAAGGTGCGGGTTTAATTAATCATGAACTTAATGAATTATTAATCATGTTGGGAGCAATTCCCCAAATAGATATAGAAACAGAAACACCTTTAGTTAAATCTCCTCCTATACCTAACTTAGCACCGGAATTACAACAGATAATAAATATTTTAGCTGTTGATGCTTTATCTTTTGATTTTATTATTCAAAAAACAGGTATGAATGCTGCAATAGTATCCAGTTCTTTATTACAGTTAGAACTTATGGGTTTAGTTACCCAACTTCCGGGAATGCGATATCAAAAATGTTGAAATGACTCTCGGAAAGTCCTTAACGGGTGACAAGTTGTTTAGCTATCTTGTCACCCGTTAAGGTTTTCGGGGCTTCTTTGCCCCTATTTTTTTATAGCTGTAGCCAGGTTACTTAGGAGGCTGCTTTCACCACTTTTGCTCGGCTATCAAGTCTGGTCATTATGGTTTATGTCCTCATCTTAATGGCTACACCTATACCTCCTTATTTTCTAAAATTATTGGCACATCTCATCTTCAACCACCTTGTCACCAGTTAAGAGTCCAAAGTCCAGTAAATATTGAAGCACTTGGTTAACACACTGCTCAATAGTAAATCTATCAGTTTGACAGATAATATCTGGATTTGTTGGTTCTTCATAAGAGTCAGAAATGCCAGTAAAACTCTGGATTTCTCCTGCTCTGGCTTTAGCATAAAGTCCTTTAACATCACGGGATTCGCAAACTTCTAAGGGAGCTTTAACATAGATTTCAATAAAATTGTTAGATGTCTGTTTCAATTCATCTCGAATTTCATGATAAGGGCTGATAGCAGCAACGAGTGCTATGATACCATTCCGACTCAGCAAATTAGCAACAAAGCCAATACGGCGAACATTTATGTCTCGGTCTTGCTTGCTGAATCCTAATCCTTGTGAAAGAAAAGTGCGGACTGTATCACCGTCTAACAATTCTGTGGAATAATTCTGCTTTTGGAGTTTTTGCACTACTCTAGAAGCAATAGTTGTTTTACCAGCCCCACTTAGCCCTGTAAACCATAGCACTGCACCTTGTTGTTTCACGTTCATTTGAATTTGAGTTTTTCTTAGCGTACAAAATTCCCGCTTGGGTACAATCTAGCCATCGGGGCTGCTTTCTGCCCTTCTTGTTGACAAAGCCCAGACGCAATCATTTTTCCTGCCAACTGATGCCCCGAAGCATTCCAATGCCCTACACAGCCAAGAGTATCCTCAAACCCGTATAGGCAAGTATTGTTCTGTTCGGTATAGTCCAGCAAAGTCGGGCTGAGATTAAGTACACTAAAGCCCTCACCCTCACCCAAAGCTGTAATTCGGTTCTCAGAATAAAACCAATCAGTCACACCAAATGCTTGCATTTCTTTTTGACGCGCTGAAGGATCGCGTTGAAATGGACCGCCAAAGGTAACAACTACAAAATCTGCTTTCTTCGCAATCACCTCATCGTGCATTAAGCTAATCAGTTTCTCTGTGACTTGCCATGCCTGTTGCCATTCAGGGTCAGTAGGTGGTTTGTAGATATTATTATCAATCCAGCTCGAATTTTGATCGTGTCTTCCAGTGCTAAATAACGGCTCCTCTATTGCTTGAGGAGAAAGCACTCTATTAAGGTTTTTAAGAGAATCTTGTATGATGTTCGCAACCTGTAAAATCCGCAAGTGGTCTTTTATTTTGATATAAGCTTTGCCCCACCATGTCAGCTTTGAGCGATAAGTATCTGTACTGATAAACGAAGTATCAACAACCAGATCACCGTCTTTTAATAGAAAAAACGGTTTTAGTAAAGCTTGTTCACCAGCATAGAGTTTCTGACTGATAGCATGGGAGTTATCACTAATGTCGTTGCCAGTATAAAAATTCAGCACTACCATATCAGGTGAATAGTCCCAAACTTTCTCCCGTAGGGTAATTAGTTCTTGGTCTGTTCCATAACCAGTAACCCCGAAATTAATCACTTCCACCTTTCGTCCAGCCAAAGCTGTACAACTACTTAATTCTCGTTCTATAACTGCCGCAAAACCTTTATCCAACGGCACTTGCAAACTCTCTACAAAGGAATCTCCCAACAGCGCTATCCTGAAGGTATTTTCTGGTTTGACCTTAGTGTGTTCTTGGTCTCGGAATCCATCACTATTCATCTGGACGTAAGCTTCACCTTCGGTTTGATACCAACCGGAAACATGAGGTCGCCCTACCCAACCTCTGTGTTCATTGATGGTATGGAATGCTACGTGTTCGATACCAGCAATACGTAAGCCAATTTCAATGAATACTACTCCAAAGATTAGCCCGCAGAAAATCAAACTTCCGATTAATGCTGTCTTTACCCAACCCTTCAAGTTACTCATATGGCAATTTTTAAAAAAGAGTGTAAATGAACGGCGCGATCGCAGAAGATTGAGCGAAGACAATTAGCGCCCCCAAGGATACCAGGGTGACGATCAGGGGAATCAACAAGTAGTTTTTTTGTTCTTTAATAAATCCGCCAATGTCTTTAAGAAAATCTAAAGTGTCTTTTAGCATTAGAATGGTTTCTCCATACTTTCTGTAGTTCTTAACTTGCTCAATTGGCGATAAGTGGGCAAATCTGGATCTAAGCTTCGCATCATTGGAGCTTGATTCAACAGCCGCTTCATCAATCCTATTGGGGTAATCATTATATAAAATAAAACCCCTAAAATAATTCGTGTTTGTATCCAACCTAAAACAAGTCCAATCCTCATCCAGTTTTTGTAAACAAAATTTAAAGTTGCGGGTGCGATTATTGCCCAAATCCAGAGAATTACTGCAATAACCCAAGGGATAACTGACAAGGAATGATGCCGTATAAATGGTAGTAAAAAGCCAAATAAAACTGCCACTATGGAACCGCCGATCAGTCCAAATTCACGCAATCCTTTTTGGTTAAGTTCCTTTATCTGTTCCATCTTTATTTACTACTTTTTTTGTGGGAAATATTAACTCCTGAGTTAATCTAACTCGAATTCTTGTTGCCACGACTCATCACTATTTCCCTGTGGCTGTTCAGATTTGACCAACAAGAAATTCTCCATAACCAAATAGTCCATTTCAGTTCTCATAAAGCATCGATAAGCATCTTCGGGAGTACAAACAATTGGTTCGCCGCGTACATTGAACGAAGTATTGACTAAGACAGCACAACCAGTTCGTGCCTCAAAATGACGAATTAACTCATAGTAACGAGGATTGGTTTCCTTGTGAACTGTCTGAATACGAGCTGAGTAATCAACATGAGTGACCGCAGGAATTTGGGAACGAGGAACATTCAGCTTCTCGATTCCAAATAACTGTTGTTGCTCTTGTGTCATGGGAATGTGCAGATTCTCCTTGATTGGTGCTACCAGTAGCATATAAGGACTAGGACGATCAAGATCGAAGTAGTCGGAGACCCGCTCAGCCAAGACTGAAGGAGCAAACGGACGGAAGGACTCACGATATTTAATTTTCAGGTTCATGACCGATTGCATTTTGGGACTCCGTGAATCGCCAATAATCGAACGACTCCCCAAAGCACGCGGACCAAACTCCATTCGTCCAGAAAACCAGCCAACAACATTTCCCTGTTGTAAAATTTCTGCGAGGCGAGGCATAAGTTCGCTATCAGCGAGTCGCTGGTAAGGTATATTAGCAGAATTGAGATACTCGAGAATCTCAGCTTCGCTAAAGCTAGGTCCAAGATAAGAACCCTTCATGCGATCGCCTGATGTTGGAGTACGGGGTTTTTCATGGTATTCATGCCAAATCGCTAATGCTGCTCCGACTGCACCACCTGCATCTCCGGCTGCGGGTTGAATCCAAATATCTTTGAAGTCACTTTCTCGCAGAATTCGTCCGTTGGCTACGCAATTGAGGGCGACACCACCTGCTAAACATAGATACTCTGCACCCAGTTCTTTTTTGACAGTTTTAGCCAAACGCAGTACCACTTCTTCAGTCACCTTCTGGATGGAACTGGCCAGATCCATTTCTCTTTGGGTGATTTTTCCTTCTGGTTTGCGTGGTGGTTCCCCAAACAAATTATGAAACTTATGATTGGTCATGGTTAAACCAACCGTGTAGTTGAAGTAGTCTATGTTCAAACGAAAAGTGCCATCTTCTTTGAGATCCAACAGATGGTTGAGAATTTGGTCTACATATTTGGGTTTGCCGTAGGGAGCTAAACCCATAAGTTTATACTCACCTGAGTTAACTTTGAATCCGGTGTAGTAGGTAAAGGCTGAATAAAGCAACCCGATGGAGTGGGGAAAATGAATTTCCCATTGGGGTGTGAGTTGATGCCCCAATCCCATCCAAACGGAGGTGGTTGCCCACTCTCCTACACCATCTAAGCACAAAACGGCAGCACGCTCAAAAGGACTGGGAAAAAAAGCAGAAGCCGCATGGGCTTGATGATGTGAGGTAAATAATAGAGGCGGCAATTGAGAAGTTTTGCACTCCTCCAAGAGTGCCAATTCTTTTTTTAGGATTGTTTTTAGGTAAAGCTTTTCTTTTAGCCAGATGGGCATGGCTGTGATAAACGAGCTAAATCCTTTTGGCGCATGGGCTAAATAGGTTTCCAACAATCGCTCAAACTTGACTAATGGCTTGTCGTAAAAAACAATTTGATCGATAT
>NZ_KE384651.1:7588-7788 GCF_000426905.1 Dolichospermum circinale AWQC131C | reverse complement strand
CAGATACCGATACCTCCCCAACCTAAAATGATTGCCATGAAATAGCTTCCTGCCAACCCAAGAACCCAGACAACTAAGTTCATTAACACTGGAACGAACGTATCTTGCAACCCTATCAAAGCCCCAACAGTAATCATTTGAATACTGTAAAAAATTTGGAATAATCCCGACAAAGCGAGAAAAGAAGTTGCTGTATTAAT
>NZ_KE384651.1:6601-7462 GCF_000426905.1 Dolichospermum circinale AWQC131C | reverse complement strand
TTTTTTTTCTCCCAGGGTCTGAGCTACTCTCGTGACAGCAACATTGCCGACTCCGAGTGGTATCACCATCGCCATCTCTGCTGTTTGGGCTGCAATCTCATGGGCTGCTAATGTTACTGTTCCTAAATATCCTGCTAGCCAAGCTGTGACGTTCAATAGTGATGTTTCTGACGCCCATTGAATCCCCATAGGCCATCCAGTTTGAAAAATTTTGATAAACGTCTGTTTATCAAACTGATGCATATAGCGGAAAAGTTGATAATCTCTAACTTTTGGGGAGAAAATAAGTAAGATAACTCCCGCTATAAAACTAACCCAAAAAACCAGAACAGTTGCCCAGCCTATTCCAACTAAACCAAGTTGAGGAAGACCAAATTTACCGAACATTAAGACATAATCTGCAGCGGCATTCAATATTAGCCCAGCCAGCATAATGACAGTCATCAATTGGGGGACGTTGACAGCAGAGCCTATGCCTCTTAATATGAGAAGACCAAGTGCAGCAGGAAAGCCCCACACAATTGTCTGTAAATAGATTTTTGCCAGTAATACAGTGCTTTCTTGTTGACCTAACAGCAGCAATATAGTATCGCCGTGCCAAAGCAGAAGCATTGCAGGTAAAGACAAGGCAACTGCTAGCCATATTTGTCCAGAAGCAATACGACTAACTTGATCTATTTTGTTTGCCCCAAAAGCCTCGGCTGCTTGTGCTCCTCCTGCTGAGGTAATACCATAGCAGGTAAAGAATAAAGCCAAAAAAGCGAGCGAACCCAAAGCACCACCAGCCAAAACTTGTGTACCAAGTAAACCCATCATGACTGCATTCACTGTATAAATACCCGTTTCGCACATTTGCGAAAT
>NZ_KE384651.1:5936-6407 GCF_000426905.1 Dolichospermum circinale AWQC131C | reverse complement strand
CATGGATTTCCTGTGGCAACCATTGCGTGTTTATCTGCTTTGGCGGTAACAGTGGTAAACGCGTTGGCTGTTGGGAATGTAGGATCCGAATATCTTCTTCTATTGTTTGGTCATATCCAGCTAGTAGCTTTGACTCCAATGTTTTAAAGTCCAAATTTTCAGGGCTATTCCACATTATCAAATAACGCAATACGCTGTTGTCTTCATCAATCGGTGTTACCAGCATCAAATCGACTATCCGAATTTCAGAGGCTTCCGTACTGCTGTATTGGCATAAAGGATGACTCATGCTGTACCAAATAACCATTGAGTCATCTTTATTACTATTGTTAAACTTTGATGTATGTAGTTGATAATTACCCATAGTCAGGCCATCTTTGTCCACTTTCACCTCAAGGTCTTCAACTTGTGCGTGGTGGCGATCGCCTAACCCGCCATCGTGGATAAAAGGAAAATGAGATACATCTAAGG
>NZ_KE384651.1:5600-5921 GCF_000426905.1 Dolichospermum circinale AWQC131C | reverse complement strand
AGTATAAGTCTTGTGATAATTCGGATCGTCCCATTCGGGGAACTCAGGTATATCATTCACAGGATTCCCTAAACAGACCCACACTAAGCCGTAGCGTTCCTGGCAATGATAGGTCTTGGCTTGTGCATTTGCTGGAGGTATCATGTCAGGGTGAGCCGGGATCTGTACGCATTTACCTGCTTCATTGTATCTCCATCCGTGATACGCACAAACCAAAGTATGATTCGCTATTTCTCCCATAGACAGAGCCACACCTCGGTGGGGGCAGTAGTCTTGCCATACCTGTATGGGTGAATTAGGTTCATCACTGCGCCATAGTAA
>NZ_KE384651.1:3884-5556 GCF_000426905.1 Dolichospermum circinale AWQC131C | reverse complement strand
TGGCGACTACGTACCAGTTGTTGATTAAGATTTGGTCGGCATTTGTCATAATTGTCTCCTAGTTTTACCAGCCAGCAAGGCGTAAGTCAGAAAATCTGACATTATTTAATTTGGTATTGCTGAATTAAGGTCTTATTTTCAGATAAGGCGATCGCTCCTATGTAAGATAGACTGAAAAATCACCTTATATTTACTGTAACCAAAGTTGTAATCTTTGTTCATCCCAGTTTAATAGATTGGCTAGTTCTTCTATCTCTCGCTGAAAATGCTTCATAAGTTTTAATCGCAGTTCAGGGTCAATTTTCTTTGGTCGTTGAGGTTGTCCGAATTTTCCTATATCATAAAATAAAAATTTGACCAAATCGGCATAAGAACTACTTTCTAATTTGTTCACAAAATGAGGATACTTGCAAAAAAACGACCGAACTGCAATATTAGGAAGTGGTTTTGAAGGATTTTTCACTTTTATTTCTGCTGGAAAGTTAGGGTCTACTCCTAAGAATTCAAGAGTTTGGCGGTAAGTCTTAGCTGTATCTTTGACAAATTCATTAAAGAGAATTATATGAAGATTTTCCTTACCAAAAATCTGGAGGTATCTTCTTACTTGAGCCGAATACTTTACCCAATCAAAATAAAGTAAGAATTTTATTTCCTTGCGTGATTTTGGTAGTTTGCTACCTTTCTTTCGCTCTTCTTGAGCGGCTAAAGCTTCGCCAAAATCTAAAATATCTTCGTCTTTCCATAACAAAAAATCCCCATGCAAAGAATAAAGCATATCGGGAGGATTGCGAAGCATAATTATTATTTTTGCATCAGAACAAAATTCTTTTATCTGTTGAGCTGCTACTTCAGAATATAGATATTCAGGAGATGATTCTCCTATATATTTAGCATTACCTGCTGAGTCAAAAAGCTGTAAATAATTAGAAATTTCTTTGATTTTCCCCGCAAAACAATCAATATCGCGAGAGAAATAATGAGGTTCTTTTTGGGAAGACATGAAAATTTCAGGATGTTGACCCAAGTAGTTGTGCATGGATGTAGTTCCACATTTAGGAGCACCAACAACAAATAAATTTGGTTTTTTCATAAGGATATCCGGTAAGTGGGAAACTCAGTGGCTTTAGCCCTGAGAGGAAAGCGACACGGGCGGTTTTAACCGCGGGGAATCAACAAGTAGTTTTTTTGTTCTTTAATTAATAAATCCGCGAATGTCTTTAAGAAAATCTAAAGTGTCTTTTAGCATTATAATGGCTTCTCCATACTTTCTGTAGTTCTTAACTTGCTCAATTGGCGATAAGTGGGCAACTCTGGATCTAAGCTTCGCATCATTGGAGCCTGATTCAACAGCCGCTTCATCAATCCTATTGGGGTAATCATTATGTAAAATAAAACCCCTAAAATAATTCGTGTTTGTATCCGACCTAAAACAAGTCCAATCCTCATCCAGTTTTTGTAAACAAAATTTAAAGTTGCGGGTGTGAGTTGATGCCCCAATCCCATCCAAACGGAGGTGGTTGCCCACTATCCTACACCATCTAAGCACAAAATGGCAGCACGCTCAACCAGATGGGCATGGCTGTGATAAACGAGCTAAATCCTTTTGGCGCATGGGCTAAATAGGTTTCCAACAATCGCTCGAACTTGACTAATGGCTTGTCGTAAAAAACAA
>NZ_KE384651.1:3401-3601 GCF_000426905.1 Dolichospermum circinale AWQC131C | reverse complement strand
CAGATACCGATACCTCCCCAACCTAAAATGATTGCCATGAAATAGCTTCCTGCCAACCCAAGACCCCAGCCTACTAAGTTCATTAACAACGGCACGAACGTATCTTGCAACCCTATCAAAGCCCCAACAGTAATTATTTGAATACTGTAAAAAATTTGGAATAATCCCGACAAAGCGAGAAAAGAAGTTGCTGTCTTAAC
>NZ_KE384651.1:2419-3280 GCF_000426905.1 Dolichospermum circinale AWQC131C | reverse complement strand
TTTTTTTTCTCCCAGGGTCTGAGCTACTCTCGTGACAGCAACATTGCCGACTCCGAGTGGTATTACCATCGCCATCGCTGCTGTTTGGGCTGCAATCTCATGGGCTGCTAATGTTGCTGTTCCTACATACCCTGCTAGCCAAGCGTTGACGTTCAATACTACTGATTCCGCTCCCAATAGAAAACCCATAGGCCATCCAGTTTGAAAAATTTTGACAAACGTCTGTTTATCAAACTGACGCATATAGCGGAAAAGTTGATAATCTCTAACTTTTGGGGAGAAAATCAGCAAGATAACTCCCACTATAAAACTAACCCAAAAAACCAGAGTACTTGCCCAGCCTATTCCAGCTAAACCAAGTTGAGGAAGACCAAATTTACCGAACATTAAGACATAATTGGCAGGGGCATTTAAGAGCAGCCCTAGTACCATAGTGACAGTTATCAATCGGGTGAGGTTGACAGCAGAGGCAATGCCTCTTAAGATCTTAATACCAAGTGCAGCAGGAAAGCCCCACACAATTGAGTGTAAATAGGTTTTTGTCACTAAAACATTGCTTTCTTCTTGACCTAATAGCAGCAAGATAGTATCGGTATGCCAAAGCAGAAGCATTGCGGGTAAAGACAACGCAACTGCTAGCCATATTTGTCCAGATGCAATACGACTAACTTGATCTATTTTGTTTGCCCCAAAAGCCTCGGCTGCTTGTGCTCCTCCTACTAAAAACATACTAGAGCAGGTAAAGAATAAAGCCAAAAAAGTGATCGCACCCAAAGCACCACCGGCCAAAACTTGTGTACCAAGTAAACCCATCATGACTACATCCACTGTATTAATACTCGTTTCGCATATTTCGACAAC
>NZ_KE384651.1:1760-2231 GCF_000426905.1 Dolichospermum circinale AWQC131C | reverse complement strand
CATGGATTTCCTGTGGCAACCATTGCGTGTTTATCTGCTTTGGCGGTAACAGTGGTAAACGCGCTGGTTGTTGGGAATGTAGGATCCGAATATCTTCTTCTATTGTTTGGTCAAATTCGGCTAGTAGCTTTGACTCCAATGTTTTAAAGTCCAAAATTTCAGGGCTGTTCCACGTGATCAACATCCGCACCAAGCTGTTGTCTTCATCAATCGGTGTTACCAGCATCAAATCCGCAGTCCGAATTTCAGAGGATTCCGCAATGTAGTATTGACATAAAGGGTGAATAACCCTTTGCCAAAGAGTCCATAAGTCATATTTGATACTGCTGTTCAACCTTGGCATCTGGAGTTGAAGGTTACCCATAGTAATACCATCTTTGTCTACTTTCACCTCAAGGTCTTCAACTTGTGCGTGGTGGCGATTGCCTAACCCGCCATCGTGGACAAAAGGAAAATGAGATACATCTATGA
>NZ_KE384651.1:0-1361 GCF_000426905.1 Dolichospermum circinale AWQC131C | reverse complement strand
TGGCGACTACGTACCAGTTGTTGATTAAGATTTGGTCGGCATTTGTCATAATTGTCTCCTAGTAGTTTTATTACTTTTATCACCCTGGTGAAAGGATAATAGAAATAAATATTAAAAATAAGATTGAAGAGTTCCGCGTCGGCGAACATCTAACGTTGCACAGTGAAATGAGCCTAAAAAGGGATAATAGCTTTCAAACGAACACACAATAGGCTTAAATCCCCAATCTTTGAGTGCTTTGATCATCGGCTCCTGGTTTTTTTCTACAATGACTCGCTCTTCATCTAACATCAGTACATTCAACCCTGCCCATTCACTGACTAATCTCAGCTGGTTCTGGGGGATATGGTTGGGGTAAGGTGCAACCAAAATGTCCCAGCTTTTCAGGATTTTTGGCAATTTATTAACATCTACAAATTCTGGGTTAACTAGTATTTTGCCGGGAGCAAGAGGCATTAAGGTGGTATCAATGTGCAGTGCTTCTGGACAATGCGATTCAATAATGTGAATGCGGTATTCGTCTTCCAGGTGGCGTTGTAACCACTCTATACCCAAACTATTAGTGACATGACTTTTTTGACCAAAAATATCCCGTCCGCAGCGCACAAAATCTGCTGCATCAAAAGTTGGTTCAAACTCTGTAACGACAAAGCGCGACGGCTTCCCTGTTTGAGGAAACTGGAAATTTAAGTTATACTGTGCGTCCAATAATTGTGGCTTCGGTGCCGCAGTCCACTTAACCCCTGCCTGAAAATATTCCTTGAGCAGCTTTCGATACGCCCAAGTTTCAAAATAGCGGTTGCGATCTGCCATTGGTGCTTCAATAATCTCATTGCCAATCACCAAAAAAACATCACGAGGATTGGCGGCACAAAAACCACTTCCTACTTGCCAAGCTGGTGTGGAGAAGGAGCCAGAGAAATCTACAGGGTTGACTCGACGAACTTTGACTCCTTCTGCTTCAAGAATGTGAATAAATTCATTTAGTTCTTTGTGTGCTAATGCAATCATCTCTGGTGGATAGGGAATTCCTCCCCTCTCAGAGAGTACCTTTTGGGCAGATGCCAATTCTTCAAGAGGGAATGTCCATTTGTTGATTGGTTCTAGGGCAGGTAACATTGCACCTTCAACACTGCCAACAATGACTTCCTCAAGTGCGTCCCACTCATTATAAGAATTGACAGGACATGGCTGCTTGGCGATTGGTGAATTGTTCTCTAATTCTTGGTTATTTTGATTGGTCATAAGTTGTTTTCCTAATTGATAAACAGAATATCATTATTCACTGGAGTTTACACGGCTGGATATTTTATTGTTCATATCTCCCTAATTGCGTTTTTATTCCCTGTCTGAACGGTTAT
>NZ_KE384650.1:9124-9329 GCF_000426905.1 Dolichospermum circinale AWQC131C | reverse complement strand
ACATAACATCTTGATGCACCCCTTCCATATGTTAGGTGTAGCTGGTGTATTCGGTGGTTCTTTGTTCTCTGCAATGCACGGTTCTTTGGTAACATCTTCCTTGGTTAAAGAAACAACCGAGAACGAATCACAAAACTACGGTTACAAATTCGGTCAAGAAGAAGAAACCTATAACATTGTTGCAGCACACGGTTACTTCGGTCGC
>NZ_KE384650.1:0-8876 GCF_000426905.1 Dolichospermum circinale AWQC131C | reverse complement strand
GACTTGGCTGCTGCTGATGTTGCTCCTGTTGCTTTGAGCGCTCCTGCAATCAACGGTTAATAACTAGAGTCTAGTTAAATAAAAAAACGCTCTCCGCAAGGAGGGCGTTTTTTGTTTTGGGAAAATAAGTAACTGACCAGATAACCTGAATTCAGAGAATAGCGTACAAGTGTTGATTGACATCAGCTAAATAGCAGGGATACTTAAGCTTCTCACACGCACTCCTCCACAATTGCTTTATAATTTCAGTGCTAAATACATCAAACTATTTATGAAAATAGACAAACCTGTTGCTATTGATTTATTTTCTGGTGCTGGCGGTTTTAGTTTAGGTTTTGCAATGGCAGGTTTTGATATTCCTCTGTCTGTTGAAATTGATGCTTGGGCTTGTGATACGCTGCGTTATAACCACTCTGAAATGACAGTAATTCAAAGTGATATTCGTAATTTTAATACTTTAAGTAGTGTTAAAGAAATCTGTCTCTCCAAACCGGATATTATTATTGGTGGACCTCCATGTCAAGGTTTTAGTATTGCAGGTCCTGCCCAAAAAGACCCAAATGATCCTAGAAATACTTTATTCATTGACTTTGCCCAGTGGATAAGTTTTCTTGAACCTAAAGCATTTGTTATGGAGAATGTGAAGGGTTTACTTTCACGGAAAAATAGTGAAGGAGTAAAGGTAATAGATATTATTAAGAAAACTTTTGAAGAACTTGGATATTTTATAGAAGTATGGTTACTTAATTCTGCTGAATATGGTGTACCACAAATTAGAGAGCGTGTTTTTATCGTGGGAAACACACTAGGTAAAAAATTAGGAAGTCCTCAAAAAACCCATTCTCTAGATTTATTAAAAAATAATATATGGCAATTATCCCTTGAGGAAATAAATTTAATTCCTGCTATTAGCTTATGGGATGCAATATCAGATTTACCACTACTTAATGCGAGAGAAGGTAAAGAAGAACAACCTTATATATCAGAATCTCAAAATCAATATCAGCAATGGATTAGAAATGGTAGTAAGATTCTTTATAATCATGTGGCAATGGAACATTCTCAGCGATTGATAGAACGGTTTAAACAAATAAAATGGGGTGAATCTAGTTCAGATGTTCCCACAGAATATGGTGCTAAATGCCGTAGTGGAAATGGTGAATTATCTCATAAAACTTACGATCAAAATAATAGGCGTTTACATCCATACAGACCATCACACACCATAGCAGCTTCTTTTTATGCAAGTTTTATTCATCCTTTTCAGCATCGTAATCTGACCGCTCGTGAGGGTGCGCGTCTCCAATCTTTCCCTGACTCTTATCGTTTTTTAGGAAAGAAAACTGTTGTATCTCATAAGTTATTACAAAGGGAAAATAGATTAAATGAAAAGTTCCTTTGCCAGTACAATCAGATAGGTAATGCTGTACCACCCATTCTAGCTAAAGCAATTGCTATTCATCTTCAAGAAAAATTAAACCTATGTCCACAACTAATAGAAACCCTTTAGTTCATGGTTCAAATCTCGAACAAAAGGAAAATCACCGCAAAAAATACAGAGATGCCCAAAGCAGAAAATTTCTCCAAGAAATTAGAATTGAGTATGATAAATGGCATTTAGCAAATGTTGAATTAGTGGGTCCAACATCAACACCTACAGAAAACGATGGTACGATTATTTCTAAAAGAGTAGAACTTTTATCAAAATATAAGGATTTTTTAGATCAACAACATTATGCTGAGAAGTTTGACTCTCGCTCCAATCTTCACTCTAGTGTATTGGAAGAATTTCTCTATTATTTATTTCGAGATTTAGCAAAAGATTTTGGAGAAAATGCTCTTATTGGAAAATCCCATACTTTCAAAGACATTTTCTTTGTTCCTCCAAAATATGCGGAAATGCTCAAACGTCCCTATGCACGTATTGAAAAAAAAGACCATGATTTTGTAATAGGTGCAACTATTGAAGCATCATTTGAAGCAGTTACACCACCAGAAGAAGAAAATTCAGGTGAAATGCTTGCACTTCTTAAAGAAGAACCAGAAAACTATTCAGATGTTACAGTTGCAGGTAATACAGAAACTCATATTTTTGATATTCCAGTTATTGTCATTGAATGTAAAACCTATCTTGATAAAACTATGTTAGAAGGTTCATCACGAGCAGCAGAGGATTTAAAAGCAAGAAATCCCAATAGTTTATATATTGTATTAATGGAATGGATCAAGTTAACAAGTGATGTCAATCTTCGGAAGTACAAGGTTGATCAAATTTACGTATTACGTCAGCAGAAAAACACAGATCGAGAATTTAGGTATGAAGAAACTTATGTTAAAAATCCAATTAATTCAACTGTAGTGCAACATTTATTTAATAAAATACGGAAGCATTTAATAATGGATTGGACTGGTGGAATTGAATATGGAATACAGCGTGGTTGGTTAATTGAGGAATAAGCTACGCTAACGTACTTCCCCCACCATCATTGAACTAACAAACCCTTGAGACCATTTTTCAAAGCACGGGGTTAGTTTGATGTAAAAGTTACACTATCACTGAATTGTATCCTCTTTTAATCTCTTTATTTTGTCTAATTACCGTTATGTATCAATACCAAGATTTTATCATTCGCAATTGGCAAGAAAGCGATCGCACCTTAGCCTCCCAAGTCATTAGTTCTGTATTATCAGAATACGGCTTACCTTGGCAACCGGAAGAAGCCGATAAAGATGTATTAAATATTGAAGCATATTATTTAGCCACTGGAGGTGAATTTTGGGTAATTGAACAGGAAAATCAAATTATCGGGACTGCGGCCTATTATCCCATCAATCGCGGCGAAAAAGCGGTAGAAATTAGAAAAATGTATCTTTTACCAAAAGTACGTGGTTTAGGATTAGGAAAGTTTTTATTACAACAACTAGAAACGGTGATTGCTTCCCGTGGGTTTGAGCAAATTTGGATTGAAACTGCTAGTATTTTAACGGAAGCTGTTAAACTGTATGAAAGTCATGGTTATCTACCAACAACAGGAGTAGAAACTAGTAGATGTGATCTAGTTTATGTAAAATATCTATGATGAACATATTCCAAAATCTACTAAATCTTTTTCTCAAATCTGATTGTCCCCTGTGTCAACGTCCTACAAATAGCGAACTTTGCCTATACTGTACCAGACAAGTTCAAAGTTGTCATTGCCAAAATCCCACTTATTTATGGAAACAACCATTACCAATATTTGTTTGGGGAAATTATGGTGGTGGTGTCAAAAGAGCGATCGCTGCATTAAAATATAAAAATCAGCCTCAAATTGGTTATCTTTTGGGACAATGGTTAGGAGAATCATGGTTATTAAATTCACCACAACCCCAAAAACAACTTTTAGTTGTTCCTATTCCTATGCACCCAAAAAAACAAAAACAAAGAGGTTTTAATCAAGCTGCATTAATAGCTGAAGGTTTTTGCAATGTGACAGGATACAAATTGAAAGTCAATGGTTTAGAACGCATTAAGGAAACTGAAGCACAATTTAATTTATCCGCAGTTCAAAGACAAGAAAACTTAGCAAATGCTTTTGTCATTGGTAAAGATTTGCGTCGTCCTCCCAATATACCAATATTATTAGTGGATGATATTTATACTACTGGTGCTACTGTCAAAGCTGCTGTTAAGACACTGGAAATACATCAAATTAAAGTTTTAGGTGTAGCTGCTGTTGCCACAACCAACAAAGAAAAATAAAGCTATATTAGATTAGTTACCCTGTATTTAGGGGAAAAGTATTGTAATGTATGAAAATTAATTTATGAAAAAGAATTTTGTAGTTGGTTTTAGACAAATTTTAATTATTCCTATGACATTACTGATAATAGGGATTTGGAGCAAAACAGTTTCCGCACAAAATACACAAAATAAATTATATAGTCCCATTCCTTTAACTGATTTTACAGAAATTTCTGATACTTTGTCAAACAAAGATATTCCCACAGGACAGGGAGGATTTGCTCGTGATTATGCGGTAAAATTAAACCAAGGTGATAATTTAGCGGTTGATTTATCATCGGAAAATTTCGATACCATTATTACACTATTAGCTCCCAATGGTACAACAGTTTTAGAAAATGATGATGGTCCTGAGGGTACGAGTAATTCTGTGTTATTTACCCGCATTACAGAAACGGGAACTTATATTGTTCGGGTTCGTTCTTTTGGGGAAACTGGTCTAGGGAAGTTTAAACTCAAAGTCACAAAACTGCAACCGGTGAAGTAAGTAAACCATCATTTATCCCAAATTTCGCACTTTATAAAGTGTTATTACTATTTTCAAAAATTATTATCAATCATAGTTAAATGATTAAGTATTAGCACTTAAAATGATTGATAAAATATGTTTTTATACACAACAATTAAATTAGATAAATATTCGTATATTACCAAATTAACTGGAGAAAGTCAGATATAATAATATAAAAAAGTCAGGTTTTTATATCATCAAGATATGCAAGAATACGACGTTATTATTATCGGTGCTGGACATAACGGCTTAGTTTGTGCAGCTTATTTACTCAAAGCAGGTTATAGTGTTCTGCTATTAGAAAAACGTCCTGTGCCTGGTGGTGCTGCTACAACTGAAGAATGTATTCCAGAAGTACCAGGGTTTAAATTTAATTTGTGTGCCATTGACCATGAATTTATTCATTTAGGTCCAGTGGTAGAAGAATTAGAACTGACGAAATATGGCTTGGAATATCTAGAATGTGACCCAGTTGTATTTTGTCCTCACCCAGACGGTAAATATTTCTTGGCACATAAGTCCTTAGAAAAAACCTGTGCAGAAATCGCTCGTTATAATCAACGAGATGCTAAAAAATATGCCGAATTTACCAATTATTGGCAACGAGCAATTAACGCCATGACTCCGATGTTTAATGCTCCCCCAAAGTCAATTATAGATATTTTTGGTAATTACAATTTCCAACAAGTTAAAGATTTATTTTCTGTTGTCGGTTCTCCTGCTAAAAGTTTCGATTTTGTGCGAACAATGTTAAATAGTGCAGAGGATATTCTCAATGAATGGTTTGATGAAGAATTTTTAAAAGCACCCCTATCAAGATTAGCATCAGAATTAGGTGCGCCACCTTCACAGAAAAATCTTGCAATTGGGGTGATGATGATGGCTATGCGTCATCATCCTGGTATGGCTAGACCTCGCGGCGGTACAGGTGCATTGGTGCAAGCATTGGTGAAATTAGTTAATAGTAAAGGTGGGGTAATTCTCACGGAACAGCACGTAGAAAAGATTTTAATTAATGATGCTAAAGCGGTAGGAGTCAGGGTGACTGGGGGTAAGGAATTTTTGGCTAAACATGGAGTAATTTCTAATATTGATGCCCAAAGATTATTCTTACAAATGACTGAAAAAAGCGATATTGATGCAGTTGATCCTGATTTATGGGAAAGGTTAGAACGCCGCATTATCAACAATAATGAAACCATTCTGAAAATAGATTTGGCATTAGATGAACCATTGCATTTTTCCCATCATGAACATAAAGATGAATATCTGATTGGTTCAATTTTAATTGCTGATTCTATGAATCATGTTGAACAGGCTCATAATAAATGTACAATTGGCGAAATTCCCGATTCTGACCCCTCCATGTATGTGGTTATGCCCAGCGCCCTTGACCCTAGTTTAGCACCGCCTGGAAAACATACTTTATGGATTGAATTTTTCGCTCCTTATCAAATTGCTGGTGCAAAAGGTACAGGTTTAAAAGGTACGGGTTGGACTGATGAATTGAAAAATCAAGTTGCTGATAGAGTGATTGATAAATTAGCGACCTATGCCCCAAATGTGAAAAAAGCAACTATCGCTAGAAGGGTAGAAAGTCCTGCAGAATTAGGGGAAAGATTAGGAGCATATAAGGGCAATTATTATCATATTGATATGACGATGGATCAAATGATCTTTTTTAGACCTTTGCCCGAATTAGCTAATTATAAAACCCCCATTGATCATCTATTTCTAACTGGTGCTGGTACACATCCAGGTGGTTCAATTTCGGGAATGCCAGGACGCAATTGTGCGAGGGTATTTTTGCAAAATAAGCAACCATTCAGTCAAGCTTTAAAGGATGCTGGAAGTTCGATTAAGTCTACAGTTAGTTCGGTTTTTGGGATTAATTAGGTAATACAAATCTCAAGTGACAATTCAGATATTTTTAGGGTGGATCAAATCTGATAAGTCTTTAGTAATAAAGAGATTTTCAAGAACTGACACACCCTAAATCTTTATCTAAAACTGATAAGAAACACCAATGGAAAGAACAGGATAAATATTCAACCAATTCAGGTCATCCTGCACTTTTTTCTTTTCTGCTTCGATGTTACGATTAATTTCCTGTTGTAAAGTGGGTGTTGCACCTGTACCAAATCCAGGTGTTATTTCTATTTTTGGAGATCCGGCAAACATTACACCCAAATTTGTGGAAAATCCCCAACGTTTACCAGGTTTGACAGCATTACCCCAACCAATACCAATATACGGTGCGACACTATTGCCGAAAGAAACTTTGGTTTTCACTGATGTAAGTACAGTTGTGGAGTTATAGTCTACACCATTGATATTAATTGTTCCACCATTCTTGGGTTTCCCAGTTCCTTCTATATTATTGTCCTGAAATACCAAGCCTCCAGTCAAACGGAAACCGCCATTTTTCCAAGGATGGTAGTCAGCGAGGGTGGATATATTCAACAGGTTGAGATCGGCTTTATAATCAACATCAGACAAGTTAATATCTCTACTTATACCTAAACCATTAACCCCAACTTTAGCATTAATATTAGGTGTAATAGATTTGGTGACTGTTGCACCCACACCTAATGTACTAATTTCTGGTGTAATTGCCCAACCGCGAGTTTTTGCAGAAGTTTCGCTCTTTTCTTCCGTGGGTTTAGGTTTAACTTCCTCTGGTTTTGTTACTGGTGTGGTGACAGGTTGATTAGTACAGCGGGAATTTAAAGGATAATTTTTACAAAATACATCTAGATCCAGTGGTCTTCTGGCCAGTAAATCACCAGCGCTGTAAGTGAAAGTTTCTGCTTGAGGAGGAGTCTCAGTTTTTTCAGAAGTAATTGATGTGGCAATAACCTCATTTGTGACTACTGGTTGGGTAACTGATTCTGCAACAACTTCTTTAGCAATGGCCATCTGATTGATTGATGTTCCCATTGCTAAACCAACCGCGACTGTCAATACAGACGTACTGAATTTTAAACTGTTCATTATCTGATGTTTAGTAAAATTTATTTGTTACGTTATATATTATATCAAATGTGTAAAATACTAAAAAAAATATCAAAAAAATATAAAAAAAGCTCTTGCTGTGACACAAGAGCTATAAAAAGTATGATATTGTCAGTGATTAAATGAAGATGAAAACAACCTAATCGAGGTCATTCATAAACATCACTGGTTCTGTTTCCCGGTTAATACCTTTCTCGAAACCACCAGAAGCAGCGCGGGCGCGGCCTGCGTGCCACAAGTGACCAACAAGGAAGAAGAATCCTAAAACGAAGTGTGAACAAGCTAACCAAGCGCGTGGAGACACATAGTTAAAGGAGTTAATTTCGGTAGCCACACCACCTACAGAGTTCAAAGAACCCAGTGGAGCGTGTGTCATGTATTCAGCAGCACGACGAGCTTGCCAAGGCTGAATATCGTTCTTGATTTTTTCCAAGTCAAGACCGTTAGGACCACGGAGAGGCTCTAACCAAGGACCGCGGAAATCCCAGAAGCGCATGGTTTCACCACCGAAGATGATTTCACCTGTAGGAGAGCGCATCAAGTATTTACCTAGACCGGTAGGACCTTGAGCAGAACCGACGTTAGCACCTAAGCGTTGGTCACGAATCAAGAAGGTTAAAGCTTGTGCTTGAGAAGCTTCAGGACCAGTAGGACCGAAGAATTCGCTAGGGTATGCAGTGTTGTTATACCAAACCATGACGGAGGCGATAAAGCCCATCATAGAGAGAGCGCCTAAGCTATAGGAAAGGTAAGCTTCACCAGACCAGATAAAAGCACGACGCGCCCAAGCAAAAGGCTTGGTGAAGATATGCCAAATACCACCGGAAATACAAATTAAAGCAATCCAGATGTGACCGCCAATAACATCTTCCATGTTATCAACGCTGATAATCCAGCCTTCGCCACCGAAGGGAGCTTTCAAAAGATAACCGAAGATAATCGCTGGGTTAAGTGTGGGGTTAGTAATTACACGCACATCACCACCACCTGGAGCCCAGGTATCATAAACTCCACCGAAGAACATAGCCTTCAGCACTAACAACAACGCACCACAACCTAAAATAATCAGGTGGAAGCCGATGATGTTGGTCATCTTGTTCTTGTCTTTCCAGTCGTAACCAAAGAAAGAAGAATATTCTTCTAAGGTTTCAGGACCGCGAACGGCATGATAAATACCACCAAAACCTAAAACGGCGGAGGAAATAAGGTGAAGTACACCAGAGACGAAATAGGGGAAGGTGTCAATAACTTCACCACCTGCACCAACGCCCCAACCAAGTGTGGCGAGGTGAGGGAGAAGAATCAAGCCCTGTTCGTACATGGGCTTTTCGGGAACGAAGTGAGCAACTTCAAATAAGGTCATTGCTCCGGCCCAGAAGACAATCAAACCAGCATGGGCTACGTGAGCGCCAAGTAGTTTACCAGATAAGTTGATTAAACGCGCGTTACCGGACCACCAAGCAAAACCGCTGGATTCTTGGTCGCGTCCACCACTAATGACTCTATTAGAGAGCGTTACCACGTGGTAATACCTCCTCGGGGAATATAAATTGTTCGTGGGGTTGA
>NZ_APIY01000403.1:0-9504 GCF_000426905.1 Dolichospermum circinale AWQC131C | reverse complement strand
AAATCATCCGTGATTATTGTGTATCTTAATGTCTCATTCTTAAGTTAAATGACTATAATATTTGGTTAGATGGTTTTACAACTAGGAGACAAAAATAATGAAATGCGTAATTTGTAAACATGGAGAAACTAAACCCGGTTTAGTCACCGTCACCTTAGAAAGAGATGAATGTATTATTGTCTTGAAAAAAGTTCCCGCAGAAATTTGTGATAACTGTGGTGAATATTATTTAAGTGATGCAGTTACCGAACAAGTTTTAGACAAAGCAGAATTAGCAATTACTAAAGGAGCCGAATTAGAAATCATTAGATATGCAGCTTAAACTTCTAAAATATATGACTACTCAAATTAATGTTCCTCCTGCTGTTGATTATGCACCTCTGGAATTACAAGGGGAATTAATAGCTATGCAAGAATTAACGATTGAGGAATTATTAAATATTGCCCAAAGTCAAATTCCAGAAATTCAGCAAGAATTACATTTACAACTGTTAGAAAAAAATCAAAATAATCAATTAAGTGAATCTGATAGGTTATTGTTGAAATCTCTACGAGTGAGTGCTGATTATTTAATGTTGAAAAAAGCTTATGCTTATGCACTTTTAAAGTCTAAAGGTTTTTCTCTTCCAGATTTTGAGCAATTAGTATAAAAAGGTAAAATTATGAATATCGAAATTAAACCTGAATTAGAGCAAATTATTCAAGCGCAAATTGCCACAGGTAGATATACAAATCCTGAAGATGTAATTAGTAAGGCGTTAAAATTGCTTTTGGAGTGGGATAAGGGTTATCAGAATTGGGTGGAAGAAACACGGGAAAAGGTGGATGTTGCTATTGAACAATTAGATAGAGGTGAAGGTATTAATGGGGAAGTTGTGATTTCACAATTGCGGGATAAGTTGCGTCAAGCGAGAGAGAGATAAGGATGAAAATACATATCATTTGTCCAAAATTATTATACAATATATATAGGATAAATAGCAGAATAAATTATGAATGCGTACAAGACTTATATCACCATTGAAAACCCTAAGCAGGTGGTTTTATCTGATTTACCTTTTCAGGTTGGACAGCGTGTGGAGATTATTGTTTTAGCTGAAGATAACCCGCAGGATACAATTAGTAATAAATTGCGGAATTTATTTGATAAAACTCAAGCTATTCCTGGTGTCGAACAGGTTACAGATGAGGAAATAGCGGCAGAAATTGAAGCTTATCGGCGTGGGGAATGAAAGTTATTATTGATACTAATGTTTTAGTTTCTGCTGTTCTCAAGGGGAGAGAACCAAGGGAAGTTATTCAATTTGTTGTGGATAGTCCTAATTGTGAGTGGGTTGTTTCTGAGGAAATTTTAGCAGAGTATCAGGATGTATTAAGTCGGAAGAAGTTTAAGTTGACTGATGAAGTTAGAAAAGAATGGTTAGATGTTATAGATTTGGTGACTACATTAGTTGATGTTCAGGTAACAATAGATTTTGCTAGAGATACAAAGGATGAAAAGTTTTTAGCTTGTGCGATCGCAGCAGGAGCAGATTTTTTGATTACTGGAGATGCTGATTTTAATCAAGCACAGAATTTAGTGAATACTACTATTGTTTCTGTGTCTATGTTTAAGCGGTTGGTTTATGATTTTAGGGGATAATCTAATCAGGAGATTAGAAATCGCAGCTATACAAACAAAGTCTACCTACATAAGGCTAAAGCCTACCATTTTTTGTGACAATTGTAATATTATTGCAGTAATTTGTAACATTGTTGCGCTATTGCCCAATCTTCTTGAGTTTCTACGACTAAAACGCGCACCATTGAGTCAAATGTAGCAATATCAATATCAACAGGTTGTTGTTGATTTTTCTCTAAATCAATTTCCAGTCCCAAAAATCCCCAGGGTTCACAAGCAGCTTTGCGTATTTCTGCGGATCTTTCTCCTATTCCAGCAGTAAAAACTAGTACATCTAATCCAGCTAAACTAGCCAGCATTGCGCCGATACCAGACCGGAGGCGATGTACGTATATATCCCAAGCCAATTGGGCGCGTTTATTACCTTGTTCTTTGGCAGCTATTACATCCCTTAAATCACTTGATATTCCAGAAATACCTCGTAATCCTGAAAGTTTATTTAACATAATATCTAATTCTTCACTAGAGTAATTATACTGTTGCCATAAATAAATTAAAATACCTGGATCAATTGAACCACTGCGGCTACCCATCATTAAACCATCTAGGGGAGTAAATCCCATTGTTGTATCAATACTGCAACCATTTTTGATGGCAGCTAAGGAACAACCATTACCTAAATGACAAGTAATTATCCGCAGAGATGGTAAATCTTGACCAAGAATTTCCGCAGCCCGATTAGCACAATACTGATGACTAATGCCATGAAATCCGTAACGGCGAATACCTTTTTCTGCGAAATTATATGGAATTGGATAGATGGCGGCTGCATCTGGTAAGGTGTTATGAAATCCAGTATCAAAAACTGCGACTTGAGGAATATTTCCCAAACTTTTTTCTATAGCTTCAATACCTGCCAAAGCGGCTGGATTGTGTGCTGGTGCTAAATTGCATAAACGAGCGATCGCCTGTTTGACATCTTCAGTAATTATTACAGCTTCTTTGTACTCTTGACCACCATGTACTACCCGATGTCCTACCACATCAATCACTGATAAATCATCAATTACCTGAGTTGCACCATGTATGAGAGTAGACAACAAATAAGCAAATTGTACTTGCGGGGAATCACTGACAATAGTTTCTTGTAGAGTTGCACCGATAGCCGTTTTAACTGTAATTTCCGCCTGATTTTTGTCTTCAGTCCAGTTGATTTTCCCTTCCCAGAGGGGTTGGGGTGCTAGAGGAGGAATTGTGGTTGTCATGTCATACAGACAACTCTTTTGGCTGCTAGAACCGGCATTGAGGACAAGTATTTTCATAAATTCAGATTTACGCCCTGTACTGATTTACCGCGACAAATTTAAGTTAGGAATTGATAAAAAAGCCACTTAAAGTATAAGTGACTTTTTCATAATTTCAATTTAATTCCCAGTCATTGAAAAAAGAGATTAAGTAGGTGAATGGAAAAAAATACTTGTCATAACGACAATTTTTAACGCCAACCTGCTTATTTATCAAGACAATGGGGAATACCTAACACTGCACAAGGGAAATTTTTACCTAATGTTTCAATCATGGGATGATCAGTAGATTTGCAGCCTAAAAAGAGAATATCAGCGGTTTCTAATTGGACAACTTTTTTAAGTTCTTTAGCAACATTACCAAAGCGCAGATGAGAACTAAATGAACCTTGCCATTCTTCAGCGAGAGTTTTTGCTTGCCAAATAATTCTATCTGCTTCCTGGAGAGAAGTTCTAGATTCTCTTTCTAATTGCGGTAAAATTGCTGTTCCTTTTGAGCGATTTAATCCCCATGCAACTGACTTTGATGTATTTCCCAATTGATATTCTAATTGAGCTTGATTTTCAGGAACTTTGAAAATATCAAGAGACTGATGATTGAATTTTTCTTCTACTACATAAACAGCTTGAACTGTAATTTGATAGTTAGTAGCTAAAGTCGTTTGGTGGGCAATCCAAAAAGCAATATCTAAGGCTGTATGACTTTGAGGAGAACCATTATAAGCGACAATTAGATTAGCTGATTTCGCCTTTGAACCTTTTTTAGCAGATGATTTTTGAGTTCCTGGCAGTAAAACCATTTGTTCAATTAGGTCATCACGACCGATAGCACTTTGTAAACGTGCCAATATTGGTTTAATTTTCACAGTTTTAACTTCTCTCCCTTGAAACAATTGACCGATGAGAAGCGGGGATGACAATTTTAAATTTTAGATTTATCTGTAATCTAAAATTTAGAATTTATTAAGGAAGACCCAATCATAACTGGTATTACAGCCAAGATTTTGGGAGTTCCTTCCATTGCTGACGGAGTTAGCTGACGGGCTAAGACTGGAAGGTGTCTCTCATAAGATTAGCCCCAAATACTTGGTTCCTCCGCTTCAAATTCAGTTTGGATGAATTTGAATTAAGCTACCCACTAAAAATATAGTGACAGTATTACACTAGGTTGAGATAAAGTCAAGTTTAAGAATATTGAGGATATGCTTGTATTTAAGAGCTTGATTTATAATTTTTTCCAATTTTACCCATATTTAATGATTTAAACTATTTTGATCTAGCCAAAATTCACAAGTTATTATTTAGCCATAATTGGTGATTAAACCCAGATTCCGCATCATTGGGAACTGGAAATTTTAGTTAAAGTAATTTAGACTGAGATTATCCTCTGCTGCTCCCCGTGCAAATTGCTTAAATCGTTGCTTTAACAGTGTATCTCATATCCGTAATTTCTTAAGCATTTTCCAACGATTCCCCCTTCAAATAACGTTCCAGTGCATCAGTCACCAACTTATTCAGATTCACCCCCCGTTGTTGAGCAAATAAGGCCGCTTGACGATGAAGTTGACTACCTACACGCACATTAAAACTACCCTTAAACGGCTTCTCAGGCTCAATACTTTTTTCTTCACATAGAGCCAAATAATCATCAACTGCTTCCTGAAAACTAGCCCTGAGACTAACTACATCTTCCCCTTCAAAACTAATTAAACTGCGGATATATTCTACCTGTCCGTAGAAGATTTTATCGTCATCACTATAGTGAATAGACCCGAAATAATCCTTGTATTGCATCATGTTATTCATAGCAATTCTTCCCCTTGGAGAATCTCGATAATCTGTTGAATCTGATATCGTTTGAGAATATTTTGAGGATGGGGTTTATGTAACGTAATAATCACTCCCGTATCATTGAGAAAACGCCGCCGAGAACCCCCCGTTTTTCCCGTGCTGACTTCCTCAAACCCAAAACCCGAAAGCAAGCTGACTAATTCCTCCCAGGTGAAATCCTTGGGAATGCTAAGAAACCGCTTAATTAATTTCTCCCTGCGGGTCATGAGAACTCCCGACTGCTTACTTCCATTATCTACCGTTGATTAACCCTCAGAAAAATTTGGCCATTAAAATTAGTTACATTATCACAACGACCATCATCAAAAACTAAAAACAGATGTAGAGACGTTCCATAGAACATCTCTACAGGGGTTTCAAAGCACCGACATTGATTAAGCGGTGACTTTCTGACTTTCCAAACGAGTCAATCTTTCAGCTAATAGTTGTTCCAAGGAAATTAAGGCCTTGGTAAAACCATCAATACCTTCTGCTAGTTTATCAGAAGCCATGCGATCGCCATTGTGCATTTGCTCAAAAGTCGCTTTATCAATGGAAATTTTCTCAATTGATAAATCTGCTACCTTTGCCGGATCAAGTTTTCTGGGTAATTCCCCCACAGTATTTTGCAATTCTGCCAATAAACCGGGAGAAATAGTTAACAAATCACAACCAGCCAATTCAGTAATCTCGCCCATATTACGGAAACTAGCACCCATCACCTCAGTTTGATAACCAAACTTCTTAAAGTAGTTATAAATGGTGGTGACAGATAATACCCCTGGATCTTCCGCTGCGGGGTAGCTAGTGCGGCCTGTATCCTTCTTATACCAGTCAAGAATACGACCAACGAAAGGAGAAATCAAAGTTACACCAGCTTCCGCACAGGCGATCGCTTGATGCAGACCAAACAGTAAAGTTAAGTTACAGTGAATACCTTCTTTTTCCAAAATTTCCGCAGCCTTTATACCTTCCCAAGTAGCTGCAATCTTAATCAAAACCCGCTCTTTGGCAACACCAGCGGCTTGATACTGACCAATCAAATCCCGTGCTTTTGCTACAGTTGCATTTGTATCATAAGATAACCGCGCATCTACCTCTGTAGACACACGACCGGGGATAATCTGCAAGATCTTTAATCCAAAGGATACCGCCAAACGATCAAAAGCCAGAGATACCACCTGTGCTTGACTAGCACCTACACCAGCATCTTTTTTAGCTTTGAGTAGCGTTTGATCAACTATATCCTGATATTCCGGCATTTGCGCCGCAGCAGTAATCAGTGAGGGATTAGTAGTAGCATCTTGAGGTGTAAACTTTTCAATTGCTTGAATGTCTCCAGTATCCGCTACCACAACGGTCACTGCCCGTAGTGCTTCTAGTAAGTTTTTAGGCATAACATACTCCAATGTCAATGGTCAGTAGTCAGTGGTCAAGGAACAGGGAACAAGGAACAGGGAACAGGAAACAGGGAATTAGGATTTCCCAATTAGGAATTATCAACTACCCATTTTAGAGGTGTCAAGGCGTAATTGGCTGTCCAATAGAATGCACTTTAATTAAATTGGTTGTTCCAGGTGTACCAATAGGAACACCAGAGGTAATCACAACCTTATCCCCTTCCTTAACTAAACCACTATTGACAACTGTGTCTACCACATTAATAAACATTTCTTCAGCATTGCGAACAGGTTGAATAAGTAGGGGTTCTACACCCCAGGATAAAGCCAATTGACGGTAAGCGGTACAATCAGAGGTAAGAGCAATAATTGGCGTGCTGGGACGGTATTTAGACACCAATTTGGCTGTGCCTCCTGATGTAGTATTACACAAAATTGCTTTAGCACCAGTTTCATAAGCAATGCGACATACCGCTTGAGACACTGATTCTGTCACTGTCAAACTACCGGCTTTTGGTACCCAAGAATGTCTATTTCCCTCTTGTAATGCTGTTTCTGTTTGTAGTGCAATATTGTGCATGGTTTGCACCGCAGCAATAGGATATTCACCCATGGCTGTTTCTCCAGATAACATAACCGCATCTGTGCCATCTAAAATAGAATTAGCAACATCTGTAGCTTCAGCGCGAGTAGGATCTGGCGCACTAATCATTGATTCTAGCATTTGCGTAGCTGTAATTACCGGTTTACCAGCTTGATTACAACGACGCGCAATTTCTTTTTGAATCAGCGGAACTTGATAAATAGGTACTTCTACTCCTAAATCACCACGAGCAATCATAATTCCGTCAGCAACTTCTAGAATAGCATCTAACTGTTCTACTGCTTCTGCTCTCTCAATTTTAGCAATTAACCGAATTTTTGAACCAGCACCCTCAATCATTCTCCGTGCAGGTTCGAGGTCTTGAGGAGAGCGTACAAAAGAAACCGCCACCCAGTCTACACCTAATTGTATCCCAAAGCGCAAATCCATTAAATCTTTTTCAGTAATCGAACTTAGAGGTAAAGGAGTTGCGGGTAAATTTACACCTTTATGAGAAGAAACCAAACCGCCAATATTAACATGAGCGCGAATTTTATCAGCGTCACGACTAGTAACAGTTAATTTTACTCGACCATCATTAATTAAAATTGGTTCACCACATCGCATCATAGCAAATAAGGTTGGTAGCGGTAAGGGTAACTCATCAACACTTTCACCCTTTTCTTGTAAAAGAAATGTCACCTCACTACCAGCCTCTAACATTAACCCTTCTGGTGGTAATTTTCCCAAACGAATTTTTGGACCACACAAATCTTGCATTATAGCAATAGGTTTGTTTAAGTCATTACCAATACGCCGTAAATTTTGAAAAACCTGAGCGTGAGCATCATAAGCACCATGAGAAAAATTTAATCGCGCCATATTCATTCCCGCTCTGACTATAGCTTCTAATTTCTCAGGTGAAGATGTAGCAGGTCCAATAGTACAAACAATTTTAGTGCGACGCATAATTGTGTAAGGAATAATGGTAAAGTAGCACACCCCATTAAGCCCTTATTTAAAACAATTAACTATGGATAGGCAAACAAAGCTAATTGATTGTCAACAATTAACAATGAATAATTAACAATTGAGAATTGATAATTACCAATTGACAATGAATAACTATCTAAATTAATTGTTCTTTTTTCGCCATTGATAAGATTAAATCAACAACACGGTTAGAATAACCCCATTCGTTATCATACCAAGACACAACCTTAAAGAAATTAGAATTAAGTTCAATTCCCGCTCCTGCATCAAAAATGCTAGAATGACAATTACCCTGAAAATCTGTAGATACTACTTCTTCATCTGTGTAACCTAACACACCAATTAAATTACCTTCCGCAGCTTTTTTCATTGCTAGACAAATTTCTTTGTAAGAAGTAGCTTTAGTAGTTTTAAAAGTTAAATCAACTACAGAAACATCAGGAGTAGGAACTCTAAAAGCCATACCAGTTAATTTACCCTTTAATTCTGGTAATACTAAAGCCACCGCTTTAGCAGCCCCCGTAGCCGAAGGAATAATATTTTGAGACGCACCTCGTCCACCACGCCAATCTTTACGACTAGGACCATCTACCGTAGGTTGAGTTGCAGTCATAGCGTGAACTGTAGTCATTAAACCTTCAGCTAAACCAAAATTATCATTAATGACCTTAGCAATAGGTGCTAAACAATTTGTAGTACAACTAGCATTGGAAACAATTAAATCTTTAACGGGATCAAACAAGTGATGATTTACACCCATCACCATAGTTTTTACTTTTTCCGGTTCTTTTGTTGGTGCAGAAATTACAACCCGTTTTGCACCCGCTTTAAGATGATTTTCAGCCCCAGCATAATCAGTAAAAAGTCCAGTAGATTCAACCACATAATCTACACCAAACTTACCCCAAGGTAGTTCCGCAGGATTTCGCATAGATACACAAGGAATAAAATGACCGTCAATAATAATACCGTCTTCCTTAGCTTCAATCTGACTTTTTAATCTACCGTGAGTAGAATCATACTTGAGAAGATACGCAAGATTATCAGGAGGAACTAAATCATTAATTCCCACAAACTGAATATCAGGATTATTCAAACCAGCGCGTAGCACAAGTCTACCAATACGACCAAATCCATTAATACCAACTTTCAACTTAGTCAAAATTAAACCTCCCGTATTAGGAACTTCAGCAATAACTGGCCGGGTTAATTCTAGTCCGACTTAGTTAATTCTTACAGTTACAAAAGGCATAAAGTTGATTTAACTGGCATATTTTAAGGTTTAATTATTAGTCATGGGTTATTTGCATGATCCGATACATTATTAAAATATCTGTATATTTGTTATGACTTACCGAAAATATCTCTAAAACCCTCTTGTCTTCGTTTTCTTCGTTCCTTCGTGGTTAATTCCTTCCTGAATTGTGAGTAAGTCCTATGTATATTAAATTAATATTTTACCTTTTCCCTAACTTCCAATTTTCACCACCAGGTAACTGAATTAAAAGTTCAGCAATAGCTTTTGGTAAATCTTTAACAGAATATACATAAGTCAATTCCAAAAATTTCTTAGCAATAGAAATTACCTCGTCTCTATTAACCATTTCCGCTAATTGAAATTCATTATACATCCCACCGAAAACTTCTAAACTAGCATCAGCTATAGCTAATTCAATTTCATCTTCTAACCAATTATCCCATTCATCTTGATTGATATAATAGGATTTTTTATTTTCTTTGAGATTAATATCTTGAATTTCTATTAATGAATTG
>NZ_KE384649.1:1603-9717 GCF_000426905.1 Dolichospermum circinale AWQC131C | reverse complement strand
CCATACCTTCTCTCTTCAATCTTATACTCTTTTTGTCTCATTCTTAAGTTAAACTACTATAGTCATTTGATAGTCAAGAAAGCCTAAAAACAAATATTCAGCTTCCAGTGCTATAAATGACTGAAAGCTGAAACCCTTACATATCATATTGTTTTTAATGGCTCAGGTCAGATTTGAACTGACGACCCCAGGCTTATGAGTCCCGTACTCTAACCAACTGAGCTACTGAGCCGCGTTGTTTAACCAACTCATACTAAGATAGCATACAAATTTGCATTTGACAACCATCAATTTGCAAAATTTCCAAAATTTCCTCTCAATTAAAAAGAGGGAGTTTATCTCCCTCAAAAAACCCTTTAATTCCAGATAATCAGGAATTACAAACGATTTGGCAAGAAAGCGATAGGGTTAACAGCGCCTTTACCCGAAGGATGAACTTCAAAATGAGTATGAGGACCAGTGCTGAAACCAGTGCTACCCATAGCTGCAATAGTCTGACCTTGTTGCACCCTTTGACCAGCTTGCACCAAAATCCGGCTGTTGTGTCCATAACGAGTTAAACTACCATCATCATGGCGGATATCCACAACGTTACCGTAACCACCTCTATTCCAGCCAGCCTTCTCAACCACACCAGCAGAGGAAGCATAAATGGGTGTACCGACTGCGTTAGCAATATCAATCCCTCTGTGCATTCTTCCCCAGCGCCAGCCGTAACCAGAAGTCAGAACTCCCTTTGCAGGCCAAATGTAGCTGGTAGGAGTAGAATTAGATGGGAAATTGGGATTTTCTTCAGTTGTTTTCGGCAGGTATATATCCACTGCTGCCAAAGGTGGTAAAGCTGGAGAGACATTAGTTCCTCGCAATTTACCTAAAGAGTCAGAAGCACTTATTCCAGGAGAAGGAACTGTTAACTTAATCCCAGATGAATTGGGGGTAAAATTCGAGCCAACACCAGTCTTATTGGGCAAAAATTCTGGGTTAATTGGCTCATTAGCAGACCCAGAAGCCGTAACTAGAGGGCGAACTGGTTGATTGTTATAGCTGGGTAATATCGCTTTGGGTACAGGAATCTGTAGTCCAACTTGAGACACTACGGTATTACTGTTTGATTCAATAGGAATAGGTACAGACTGGCTATTATTTTTAGTATCTGTAGCAGCCACACCAGATTCTTGAGTGCGGTATTTGTAACGCAATCTCTCAATTTCTGCTTGTAAGGCGCGAATACGTTCATTACCTTTACCTTTAGATACCTTTTCTACCGGTTTTGGCGACAAGGTTCTTGGTAATGGAGCATCACCACCTAATCCAAAAGATTCACTAGGAGTAGGTAATGCTTGCGGGATAGCAATAGGGATCTGCCTTTGGTTATAAGTTATTGGGGCAGGGACATTAATACGGTTAGTGATGCTAGGATTATTATTGTTTTCCCGTTCCCCCGACACGACCGGTACTGGGATAGTTACGCTATTAGTCATGGCACGACTATCAAAACCTTTGGGCTGCTCTGTTGCTATGGCAGAAGGAACTATAATGCTAGTATTGTTAGCAACAAACGAATTAGTGTTTAAACTAGGAGTGTTTAAAGGATTATCTACTTTGTTAACCTTATCTACCATCTTCACTGCTGGAATAATTAGTTTTTGACTAATTTGCAGTTGATGGGGATCGCTAAGGTTATTAACCTTAATTAGCTCGGAAACTGAAATACCATAATTGTTAGCTATCTCTGCTAATGTATCTCCGGGCTTAACTTGATATGTTGAAGGGGGCAATTGTGCGGCAACTTTTGTGGAAGTTGATCCGGGCATTTGTCCTGGCTGTATAGTCTCACTGGGTTTTTGGTTCTGTTTTAACTCATTTACAAGTTCAGCTTGGCTCGAACTAGTCACATTCTGGGACTGTTTTACTACAGAGTTATCAGATACGGTGATTGGCTGTTCTTCATTTGTACCAATTTTTGAGAGATTTTGAGATCTCTCAGCCCGTAACTGTGTCAAACTATTCCTTAAACGGGTTGATTTCTCCCGCAAGCGATTGAGAGCTACCTCTTGCTGTGCTTTTAGTTTGGCATCAACATTTCCATCGGCTAATTCCTCCGCTGGGAAATATTGCGCCCTATCCCCGTTAGATAACTGTTGTGCCGTTTCAGTTTCTTGGTTACTTACTAGTAATGTAGACTGAATTGGGCGGTTCTTCTCCCCCTGTGCTAATTGGCTTTGTGAGTGGACAGAATTTTTTTCAGCCGCGTTGGTAGGTGAAATTACATTGAGGACAGGTGTGTTCTTGGTGGCAACTTGCCACTTAGCTTCCAGCCCAGGTACTCGTGAAACTACTGTTGGTTCTAATATCATAGGATTTACTACACCCCCTACCTGTGAGACGCTTTGGGACTCTAGTTTGGTGTCGGTAAATTTGATCTCAGTCTCGGAAACCACAGAATTTGTTCCATCTGCTTTTTGACTGCCAATGGGAGCGGCTGCTTGGGCTTGATCACTTTGTCGAGTCACCAAAAGGCTAGCTGCTCCCATTGATATTGCCAAGCCAATCATGGCAGCCTGATGAGTCCGAGACCGGAGGGTTATTTGGGGATTTTTGTTATCAGTTGTTTGCCCTACCGGGGCATCATCGCGGCTGGGGTGATTTTTTAATACAGCCTGCTCTCTTTTCTTTAATGCTCGTTTCAAAGACAACCTCCTATGATCAATACTGTTTAACTGATCTTGATTTTTAAGTTAGATATTATTTAATGATTGATATCACATTAAACTACAGATCAAGATCACATTCACCAGAGATACTTACGCAAGACTAACCTGCTTCCGGTAATTTGGACAAGTTTATGCACCTTGGTAAATCTGAAAATTTTTGGTGATGCCTTGTCTGAGTCCCTCCTCATAACTCCAGAATTTTCGCTGTTGACAATTATCTAAGCTCTTTTGCCAGCGGCAAGTAACACGAACTAAACAAATATCATAGCAAGTCTTGAGTCTATTGGCGCTGTTGGCTCATCAGCCTCTGCGCTGGCGAGATCATCGGGCTTTTACCATTTTCAAGATTTTTTGAATCAATCCGTTCCATCAATACTACACTTTACGTTTATTCTAATTGAAAAAACAACCGTATCTAATCTCAGCAATTTTTGCATTTTTCTGTCGTAGTCTTGGATACATATATCTCGAAATCATTAATGGTCAAGGGTTTGGCTAATTTTCTCTCGTGAGGAATCAAAACCTTGAGGCTACAAAAATTTATCCTTGGCAGTCTATTTACTCTCAAAATATCTATACAAATTTCTTATGTCATTTCGCCAAGATTTATCCGTATTTATCATTATCTACACAGTATTTTTACAATTTAAATCACAAAAAGTATCAGCAGTTTTACCATGATTCATCTCATCCATATATTTCTATCACACTTAATCAAAAATTCTGATTCCTCAATATTATTGTAAATAGCCCAACTGACGGCGACATTCAAATAAACCTATGGCCACGCTGACTGATAAGTTTAAGCTCCTGACACCAGGTTCATACATGGGAATATATAGAGTGGAGTCACAAGTGGAAAGAATAGAAGCTGGTAAACCTGCTGTTTCACTGCCAAATAATAGCCAATCCTCCGTTTCAAAAGCAAAATTAATGTAGTTAAAATTACCACGAACACTAAAACCCAAACATCTACCCCCTCGTTGTTGCTGTACATTTTGAAATGCTTCTATGGATTCATGATAATGGAGTTTAACATAAGGCCAATAATCCAACCCTGCTCTTTTAAGATAGCGATCGCTAATTTCAAATCCCAAGGGACCGACTAAATGTAATTCTGTGCCTGTGGCTGCACAAGTTCGGGCAATATTGCCTGTATTAGGGGGAATTTGCGGGTTCACTAAAACTATCTGGGGCATCTTTTTTAATCTTAGTCGTCTATTCTAGAAGTTCTTTTCATCTCAAAATCTATCAAAATACAGAGGCAATATATAGTTTTTTTTTATATGTCAAAAGTATTTTCCATTGATTAGTTTTTTAAATCACACAAGGTGATTAGATAACCAATTCTGAGGGAGGGATAATCAACAAAGATCGTACTGTTGATTATCCCTTGTCCCCCACCTCTTCTTTTACCTATTCCCTGACAGATAAACACAGTTTACTTTCTAGTTCATTTTCTCGTTCCTGAGTAACAAGAATCGCTTGAGCAATTACACGCTGAATTTCAACGCCTATTTTATGCAGCTGTAACCATTGTTGAGCTTCATTACCTGTTTGTAGGATATTTTGCAGTGGCGCTAGAAAACAACTAAATCCCTGTTGTTTGGCAATGCTCCAAATTTCTTGATAGAGTTCTCTGATCCAATCCCTGGCCAGAATACTATTACCATCTTGCCATCGCTGCAATTTAGCATCAAGACTGTCTGTAGCAGCAGCCATTTCGTTTTTCATGGTTAAGGTAATCAGTTCTTCGGGAGAAAAAGGGCTTTGAGTTAATGGATCAATGCTAGGATTGTCAATAATTTGGATTAACCGCGCTTCTAGCAGGGCAGTCATTGCTAATAAGGCAATAGGGTCTGTCACTAAATCACAAATTCTCAATTCTAAACGATTTAGATCATAAGGACGGCGATCGCCATTTGGACGCACTGATACCCATAAATGCCGGATATTTTGCATCTTACCTGTAACTAATTGTTCATTAACCCATTGAATATGATGGGCATGACTAGTAAATAAGGGTACATAATCTGGAGTTTGGGGGAATATGCCCCAGCGAGTAGAATGATAACCAGTGGTTTTACCATCCAGGAAAGGAGATGATGCACTCATGGCTAAAAATAGAGGTGCTTCCATTCTGATCACTCGACAGGCACGCATTAATACCTCTGGATCACTAATACCGATATTGATATGGACGCTGGCAGTTACTACTTTTGTCCCATAGGTTTGTTCAATGTAGTCATGATAGGGATTAGTGGGATCAGAACGGAAAAAGCGTTGGTTCATGTCCCCGGAGGCATCTCTGCCTGGCAAGGACAAAGTGCTACCCGGTATTAAAGTGTAATTATCCAATTTTTGTAGATAATTCCGTAACTTTCTTCTCGGACCTAATAAGGCACACAACAAATTATCATAACTCATAGATGGCTGAGTTATGTACTCCACATTGCGGCTATCTGGTTCACGCATAAAACCATCTAAATCGGAAATAATTTTGTCCGATAGTCCCACAATTTCACCTTGAGGCGTACCAGTATACATTTCAATTTCAAAGCCTTTTGATAAAATCATGTTATTCTCCAAAGCTTCTGGTAATGTTTATAAATTGTATCTAATTAGACGATTTTTTGCATTTTTTAGGTATAAATAAATTTATTTATAGGGCTTACACATCAGTTATGAAATAATAAACCACGATAAAGCTTGCAGCGCAGGCTTTCCCTAAAGATGGGAAAGAAAGTTCCATATACCTGATGTAATTTTAACCCATTATTCTATTAAACTTATCTTTCCCTTAATCTTTGGATGTAATCATTCAAATTGTTGCTGTTGTTGGTTATTAAAACTAAGCTAATTGAGATTTAGCAAAAACAGATTTAACCAAAGAACTTAAATAGCAATGCAAAAAACTAAACAAAAATACAAACATCTTCAGTATGGCAATTCAGAACGGAAGAACAACCGCTCCTGCTTACATCAATAAACTTCCCCAAGGCGCACAATATGCCCTTGTTCCTTTATTGACTGTAGGTGATGAAGTTCCCTTATTACAAGGTACTTTTGGTTCTTTTACTACCAGTGCTACTGATAAATTTGCTTTCACAGGCATTCCCGACGGTTTGGGAATTTATGAGACAGCCACAGGATACTATGTGTTTGTCAGTCACGAATTAGGTAGCAGTATCAAGTCAGATTTTTCCACCACAGTCACAGGACAAATCACCGGAGCGAGAGTTTCCCTATTCCAATTCGATAAAAACTGGAAAGTTATCGGTGGTAAAAACCTGATTGAGAAAGCTGTTGACAGTACGGGGACTGAATTAGGGAACATCACCTTTACCACTAATGGAGCAGATATTGTTAGCGTAACATCCACCATACCAGGTTTTGGCCGCTTCTGTTCATCCTTTTTAGCGGAGAGTGGTTTTGAAGGGGGTCCTGTATTCTTCGCACCAGAAGAATCTGACGGTAACAGCCGGGGTTGGGCAGTCACACCTGACGGTACTGCTCAAGCTTTAGATGGTTTGGGACGCTTCTCCAAGGAAAACGTAGTTGCAGCATCTCAGTATCGAGCTACCAACTCAAACAAAACGGTATTATTGTCTACTGAAGACACTGGTGATGGCGAACTCTATATGTTCGTTGGTAATCAAACAGCAGCAGATCCCAACGGTTTCAAAGATGGTGATTTGTATGTCCTTAAAGTTACAGACTATAGCAACGAAACCTTGGTAGAAGGAGTAAAAGTAGGCGCTACTTGGGTTAAGGTTGACCGTAGTGCTGTATATGATACCAAAGGAACGGAAGATAGGGCTGATGATGTAGCTAAAACTACTGGATTAGATTTATCTAATTGGGTTAATGTCAGTGGCCGCTCAACCAACTTCCGCCGTTTAGAAGACATAGCAGAAGACCCAAATAATCCTGGTACTTTCTACTTTGTCAGTACAGGTACAAACAATAAAGTAGACGGTACTACTACCACAGTAGCAGCAGAAGCAGAAAACCCCTACGGTAAACTGTATCGTTTCAGTCTCAATGCTGCTGACCCCACAGGTGCAATTAGTAACTTTGAATTAGTATTAAACGGTGGACCCAATACTGGAGTTAGCTACGACAATATTGTTGTTGACAAAAACGGCAAAATAGCCATTCAAGAAGACACCACTGCTTTTGGTGGTAGTGTCATGGCTGCCCAGAACAGAGATGCTCAAATCTGGTCCTATGACATCGCTACGGATACCGTTAAGTCCTTGTTTGAAATTAACCAACAAGCTGCTGGCGCTGTCTATGATAACGGTACTGGTGCATGGGAAAGCTCTGGAATTGTTGAACTACCCCAAAATGGTCTAACTGGTGTAAGTGGCTACTTATTCGATGTTCAAGCCCATGGGATCACCAACACTGCTGACCCGAACCAGCCCAATATTCTCAATGGCGCTCATGTAGAGGGTGGACAATTGTTAGCAGCTATGCCTGTGGTAATTAGTATCAATGATGTTACTGTGGTCGAGGGATTTGTAGATACAAATGCTGTAGTTACAGTTACTCTGAGTCAAGCCAGTCTTATTGAATTAAAAGTTAACTACGCTACTAGCAGTGATACCGCTACCTCCGGTACTGACTTCACTGCTACTGCTGGTACACTCACCTTTGCTCCTGGGGAAACAAGCAAGACTATCACTATCCCTGTCAAGGCTGATACAATCGCTGAAGCTGATGAGAAATTCACCATCACCTTAACTGACCCCGTTGATACAACTATTCCCTTCATTACTAGCACTGTTACTATCACTGATACTGTTACTTCTGATGTTACTGCCACATTAGTTGCTACAAAAACCAACCTGACCTTGACTGGTGTTAACAACATTAATGGTACAGGTAACGCCGCCAATAACATCATCACTGGCAATAGTGGCAATAACAAACTCACTGGCCTTGCGGGTAACGACACCCTGATTGGTGGTTTAGGTAATGATACTCTCATTGGTGGTTTAGGAGACGACACTTATGTTGTTGACAGCACAGGTGATATAGTTACAGAATCAGCTAATCAAGGTACGGATTTAGTCCAATCATCTGTTACTTACACTCTGAGTGCCAACGTAGAAAACCTCACTCTGACTGGAATAGCTAACATTAACGGCATAGGTAACACCGCTAATAACACCATCACAGGTAATAGCGGTGATAACACCCTGAATGGTGGCACTGGTAATGATACCCTGAGTGGTGGTGCTGGTAATGATAGCTATAATTTCGTCATCACCAAAACTAGCCTCGGTACTGACACCATTACAGAAGCAGTGGGTGGTGGTCAAGATACCATTGACTTCACGGGTACAACGGCAGCAATCCGCCTCAATCTAAGTATTACTACTACTCAAACCC
>NZ_KE384649.1:0-1527 GCF_000426905.1 Dolichospermum circinale AWQC131C | reverse complement strand
ATTGCTGGTGCTGGAGCAGATAGAATTATCGGTAATGACCTAGATAACCGCTTGGTTGGTGGTGCTGGTAATGATGCTCTGACCAGTGGTGCTGGTAATGATACTCTAGTTGGTGGTGCTGGTAATGACATTCTGACTGGTGGTCTTGGTAATGATGTCTTCAGCTTTACAGGGAATGCTGCATTCACTGTAGCTAGTCAAGGTCTAGATACTATCCAAGACTTTGGTATCGTTAGTGACCAAATATTGTTGAGTAAGTCTGTATTCGCTTCTTTGACCAGTGTTGTTGGTCAAGGATTCAGTGTAGCAAGCGAGTTTGCTGTGGTTGAAGATGATGATTTGGTAGGTACTAGTAACGGACTGATTGTTTATAGCTCTAGCAGTGGTAGTCTTTACTACAACCAAAATGGCACGGCTGCGGGCTTTGGTACTGGTGGTGAGTTTGCTATTCTCGCTACTGTTCCCACTTTGACTGCTAGTAATTTCTCTCTTGTTTAAGGACTAATTAGTTTACTTAATCAGTGACATCTGAGGTGGGGGATGATTCCTAGGTAGCGCTTTGCTATCATCTCCCACTTTTTTTTGTTTCAAGAAAGTATAATATGGTTCATAAGGTATAATCTCCTTACAGCCATTTTTAGGTAGGGCTTGCTGAATAAACATAATAGTCAAGTATATTCCTTTGAACCCGGGGTTAAACACCTGAAAGTATTGAGGGAAAATCTTCAAATTAACGACGTTAAAGCTGAAATTTACGATGTAGCTCTTTCTGATGAAACAAAAGAAGTTCTCTTTCATAACAGAACGATGAAATTTGCAGGACAACTGGAGGCTGTTCTCAATGTCCGTAATAAGGCAAACACAAGACGAGTTCTCAACCAGTTAAGTTCTGTTAACCCAAAATACGCTATTATTCATGACTATGAAAGCTTCAGTAAAAGTTTGAAGACGGTTGGTATCCCTTGTCTGCTTAAACCTTCAGGAGCATCTTTTGGTAGGGGAATATTTAAAATCTCTGCCTATGAAGAAGCAGAAAAAATATTTCAACAGTTCATCGAATATTGTACTCCTAGTAGAGACGAAATTTATTCTTATTTTTCAAATGAATTTCTCCTAGAAGAATATTTAAATGGAACTGAACATTCCGTAGCTGGTATCGTAGCAGATAATCAGGTATACGTATTAGCGATTACCGATAAAAAAATTAATCGAGAAATTCCCTTTCAATACGAGAATATAGTTCCCAGTAAACTCTCGCAAGATATACAGAATCAGATTTTAGAAATATCCCATTTAGCAGTACAACTAATGGGAATAAACTGGTGCGGGTTTCATATAGATTTAATGGTAACTGATCATGGTCTGAGAATTTTAGAAATCGGCGGACGGCTAGGAGGAGAATGTATTAACTCACATCTAATTCCATTAGACATCTCCGAAAAAGAATCAAATTATGGTATAACAAGGTAAAATCGTGCATCTACCCTGAGATTATGAGCAACATAGTTGAGTATATTCATCACAATC
>NZ_APIY01000400.1:0-10027 GCF_000426905.1 Dolichospermum circinale AWQC131C | reverse complement strand
CCCTGTTCCCTGTTCCCTGTTCCCTGTTCCCTGTTCCCTGTTCCCTGTTCCCTGTTCCCTATTCCCTGTTCCCTGTTCCCTATTCCCTGTTCCCTGGTCATAACGACAATTTTTAACGCTAATCTACTTATTTGTTAATAATGTTAATAAATGTAAAGAACAGATTTCACCAGCAAAATCAAATGATATATTAAATCCATAGGACACCAAACAGATAACAAACCAACCAAAAAGGGCGAATGATCTAGTGTCCCCTGTCATCAGCCCAGCAAATTACAGCATTATTGATGATCAAGTGGCAAGTAGCCGATTGTAAGTGGCGAGGCCAAATCCCAGAGCGGAAAGACGTAGAGATGCTGTGTTTGTGTTTCCACAAGTCCACCTTTAGTAATTTAGATTCACTTACTTTACTTTAATCATTTGAAAGCTGCAAATTCACGATAACCCGGTCAATCTTGATCGGGTTTTTAGATGTTCAGAACCTGGTTAGTAATAAACTCAATACGCAATTGATTAAGTTAGTAAACCTCGTTTTTTTAATTTAGCTAGTGCGTCCTCAGCAGCAGCTTTTTCTGCTTCTTTTTTACTACGTCCTTTACCTTCACCATATTCTTTTCCATCAATTAATACCTTAGCAATAAATTCTGGGGCGTGAGATGGTCCTCCTATATGTTCTGTCACATATTTAGGAGGATTTAGAGTTACTTCCCTTTGTACCCATTCTTGCAATTGGTTTTTAGAGTCTACATTTGAGCGAGTTTCAACAATATGTTTTGATGCAGAATCAAATAATGGTTCGACAATAGCGCGAACTGTGTCAACATCACAATTATTATCTAAATAATAAGCACCAATCACTGCTTCAAAGGTGCTACTGAGTAAGTTAGGATTTTGAAAACCTCCATCTCTAATTGTCCCTTTTCCTAATCTCATTCTCAATTCTATACCTATTTCAAGGGCGAATTTGGCTAATTGTTTTTCTTCTACTAATGCAGAACGCAAACGAGTTAATTCATCCTCTCCTTTTTGGGGATAACGACAATAAAGATATTGTCCACTGATAAAATTGAGTATAGCATCACCAAGAAATTCTAAGCGTTCATTGTGTTCTCCTTCTTCTGGGTTTTCATTGACATAGGAACGGTGGGTAAGCGCTTGACGCAGAAGTTTTTCATTATTAAATGTGAGAAGTTTGTGCATTTGTTTTATATATTAACTATGTTGAAAAACTATGTTGAAAATGAAAAAACCACTAAGTGCAGTTTGTAGAATCCTCATATGACTCTTGTGGTGCGGACATCCTGTCCGCTTTAATTAGATAAATTAAAATTAATGCAGTATTGATTCAGTAATCAAACACCACTATTTTTCTTTCCCGGTCAGATTCAAAAGCCATTTTACAGCACTTTCTACGTCTGGAACTTGTTCTCCTGGGGGTATAGGTGGACGTTTGACCATCACAACTTTTATACCTAGTTTCCGGGCGGCGATAATTTTAGGATATGTGGCACTACCACCGCTATTTTTGCTCACAATAGTATCTATATTGTATTTGAGTAAAATTTCCTCTTCCTTTTCTAAATTAAAGGGACCGCGATCGCTTATGATCAAACCAGGTGGTACTATGGCATTGGCATCTGGGGGATCAATCATCCGCATTAAAAACCAAATTTCTGCTAAATTTGCAAAAGTGGCAATTTCTTGTCTACCAATTGTTAGAAATACTCGTTGAGATTGATTTGATAAGGCTGCTGCTGCGGCCAGATTATTTTCCACTTCTAACCAGTTATCACCCTCTAATTTTTCCCAAGGTGGACGAATTACCATTAGTCGCGGAATACCCACTTCCTCTGCGGCTATGGCTGCATTTGCAGAAATCTGATCAGCGAAAGGATGGGTAGCATCAATTAATAAATCAATGTGCATTTCTCGGAGATAACTAGTCAATCCGGCTACACCACCAAAACCGCCAATCCTCACATTACCAACGGGAAGGGTAGGTTTACGGGTACTACCAGCTAAAGAGGCGATCGCCTCAATACCGTGAATATTTGCTACCTTAGCAGCCAACTCGACTGCATCACCAATTCCACCTAAAATTAAAACGCGCAACATATCAATTTTGTTAACTTTGAACTTTGGATGTTTACTATTTACTGCATCAAATAAATCTGCACCTACTATGATATTTTTCACCTTTAATAACTAATGTTGATTCAGACTAGATTCTAGAGTTTTAACTTGGTTTTGTAATTTTTCCACAGTTTGTAGATGAGATTGTTGTAATGCAACTAATAACCAAATCGAACTACCAGTAAATATTGTCAGCATAGCTATTAAAAGACTTATTAGCAATTTTACCTGAAAATTCAGACGTTTGACCTGATTTTGATCTATAATTTGGGAACTAGCAGCTATATTTTCAGGTTCATTTTCTACCATCACCTCTATTTTCCGTGCTTCCTCTTGAGGAAATGCAACTTTACTTTTTAACCATCCAGTAATCAACTGAGGACAATTATTTTTAACCCATTTCCAAGCCAATATTTTCACCACTGGTTTAGATATTTTGGTCATAAATTTCAGAGTTTTATTGAGAGTTCTCAACTGAAACTTTTGGTTAATTAAATTGGTGACACCGATATCATATAAACAATCTATAAGCAACTTAATTGTGATTTCTTCATTATAAACTAAAGTTTTTATCAATATAAGCACCTCATTCATCAATTTTTCTTCTCGGTCTTTTTCTGGAGAATGTTGTGTTAAATTCTTTGATATTTTTACTGGTTCAGACATACTAGACCTCTGAAAGAATTAATTTCATGTTATCATTGGAGGTTTGCTTAATTTTAGATAAAAGTTATAATTACACCGCTATGGTTGAATTTACAATCGCAAAGAACACCCAAAAATACATAAAACCTAAAACTATTTATCATACCACAGAAACAATTGTGCAACAGATCTACTTTAATTTTGAGTATAAGTTTTGTTTTTTTAAATTGACGATATGATGTAGGGAAACTGGCGCAGATTTTCACTTCTTAATCAGGATATGATTTGATATTCAGCCAAAATCCGCTCACTTTCATCTACCTGTTGAGTAAGTTCCCGAAATACGTGGAGCGGGGATTTTGTCATATACAGCACTTATTAATCCGCAATTCTCCACGCAAATTTTCGCTTTATCCCCTTTTTAGCGGTAAAGTCTCCTGGGAATAAAGTATAATTTTAATTACTCATCACCCCGGTAGATCTAACGCAATTAACAAAGCTTGTTCCAGATGTGCCATAACAACCTCAGAAAGTACACCTCGTAATCGCAAAAAGCGGGTTTTAGATAATACCCGCACCTGATCTGCCATTGCGATCGAGTCCTTCTTGAGACCGCCATCTGGTGCTAAAATTAAAACTTGAGTGGGGTAAACTCGCTTCCCGTCTTGATAGGTGGTACAAGGTACTGCTAAAACTACTGGGCTGGATAGATTAATCACATCACGACTAACAATAATCACTGGACGAGTTCCTCCTTGTTCTGAGCCTTCAGTCGTTTCTAAACGAGCATCATACACCTCACCCCTTCTCATCTTGGAGATTCCCCTAACTGCAACGCCTCCCACTGGGCTGTAGCAAATTCTACCTCTAGTTTGAGGACTTCAGCCTGATAATCTGGATCATTAGCCATTTCTGCCAATGCGGCATCAATTTCAGAACGCTTCTGTATGGCTAGTTCCCTTCGTAAAGCCTGGGCGACAAAATCATTGCGATTTTTAGCTTTTCCTTCCATAACCGCTTTATCTGTGGCTTCTAGGAGTTCTCTGGGAATGGTTAACGTCGTGCGAACGGTTTCTGTTTTCATGGCGCGTTCATTATTTTGATGACTGAAGTGATGCCTTATATCATATCGTTTTCCGCATCACACAAAATTAAAAATTAAAAATTAGTCATTCTCAATTGTTTATTCTCAATTTTCTCGGATACTTTTCTAATTTATCACCTAAAACACCACCAATTGTGGCAATCTGAGAAGTATAAGCTCTGGCGATCTGATATTTTAATTACAGAAAATCTACCTGTTGAGATTATGCAAACTCTGTCAACTCTGGAAATTAGCAAAACTACATCTAGTCAACCAGCCTTTGATACCACTATTAAACGCCGCAAAACCCGCGCTGTCAAAGTGGGAGATGTGATCATTGGGGGGGGATACCCAGTGGTGGTACAATCAATGATCAATGAAGACACCCTAGATGTTGACGGTTCTGTAGCTGGTATTCGTCGTCTCCATGAAATAGGCTGCGAAATTGTCCGTGTTACAGTCCCCAGTCTTGGACACGCTAAAGCATTGGCAGAAATTAAACAGAAATTAATTCAAACTTATCGTGATGTACCAATTGTCGCTGATGTCCATCACAATGGTATGAAAATCGCCTTAGAAGTCGCCAAGCATATTGAAAAAGTGCGAATTAATCCAGGGTTGTATGTATTTGAAAAACCCAATACCAGCCGCACCGAATATACAAAAGCTGAATTTGACGAAATTGGTGAAAAAATCCGTGAAACTTTAGCCCCGCTAGTAATTTCCTTGCGTGATCAAGGTAAAGCCATGCGAATTGGCGTAAATCATGGTTCTTTAGCGGAAAGAATGTTATTTACCTATGGGGACACACCAGAAGGCATGGTAGAATCTGCCATAGAGTTTATCCGCATTTGTGAATCTTTAGATTTTCATAATATCGTCATCTCCATGAAAGCCTCACGAGTTCCTGTCATGGTGGCTGCATATCGTCTTATAGCCAAACGTATGGATGATTTGGGTATGGACTATCCTCTCCATCTAGGCGTGACCGAAGCAGGGGATGGAGAATATGGTAGAATTAAATCCACCGCCGGTATTGCCACCTTACTAGCTGACGGCATTGGTGATACAATTCGTGTATCTTTGACAGAAGCACCAGAAAAAGAAATTCCCGTTTGTTACAGCATTCTGCAAGCTTTAGGTTTGCGGAAAACAATGGTTGAATATGTCGCTTGTCCTTCTTGTGGACGGACTTTATTTAATTTAGAGGAAGTGCTGCACACAGTTAGAGAAGCCACCAAACATTTAACTGGTTTAGATATTGCTGTGATGGGTTGTATTGTCAATGGACCCGGAGAAATGGCCGACGCTGACTATGGTTATGTTGGTAAAACCCCCGGTTACATTTCTCTATATCGTGGTCGGGAAGAAATTAAAAAAGTTCCAGAAACCCAAGGGGTAGAAGAGTTGATTAATCTGATTAAAGCAGACGGACGTTGGGTAGAACCTTAATTTATCAAACTTTTACTTCTGTCCCCCTGTTAGATTACTTATTTTTTTAAACTAACTACAAAGAAAGTTAATAATTTTTGAGGGGGAAGGGGTAAAAAAATGATTTTTGATTTCTTCCTCAGGATGAAGATTTACAGGATTTTAGGATTTTCATAATTAGGAACTTGCCAATAAAAAACAATACCCAAAAGTTTACTAAAGTTTCCTGTGGTGCGGGCATCTTGCCCGCATCCCCTTAATAATATTATTATTACTCTAAATCAGGTTCTACACCTAATGATCTTAATTGAGCAATTAATCTTTCTGTTTTTTGTCTTTCCTGTTCAGCCTTTTGACGTTCTAATTCAGCCTTTTGACGTTCCTTTTCGACGCTGGTTAATATCCAATTTCCGTTTTGATCATACCAACGTAACCAAGGCATTGTTACACCTTGATAATTACCTACCCATACCCCCAAGCCTAATTCTATTCCAGGAATCCAAAAACGATTATCTACTAATTCTATTTCTGTAAAAATTCCCCCATTTAACTTAAACATTCTAAATTTTGATCGGTATCTGTCAAATATTGCGTAATAAGGTACTCTCAAAATTTGTTCATAAACGTGCCATTTTCCCGGCGGTTTTTCCGTATCTCGTAACCCTTGTCCTAAATCTTCTTTTTCTGTTCCTGGTGATAGCAATTCAACAACTATATAAGGGTTTACTGCTTCTTGCCACACTACATAACTTAATCTTAAATCCCTATTTTCATACAGATATGGCACTCCTAAAACTGCAAACCAGTCTGGTCTTTTATACCATGACGTATGACGCAAATCATAATAGAGATTTATGTCTGTTCCTGTAAATACTTCCTGCCAATTATAGTTAGGAGGACAAAATGTGTCTGTTAATAATTGTGGTTGAAATACATGAAATTGATCTGGCAAACCAGGTTCCTCCGAATCCTCACTAGGAAGATCATACATTGTGGGTAATGTTGCTTTAGGAGAAAGTGGCGGATCTATTTGATACATTTTTCACTATCCTAAATTTTAATAACGAACTTTCAGGCTAAGGCCATAAGTCTTACTATGGATCTAATCGTAGTTAGGACTTTAGTCCTATCTTCAAATGAAATCGTAGTCAGGACTTTAGTCCTATCTTCAAGAAACTATGATAACACTCATCAGGGCTAAAGCCCTGACTACAAACAAATGATATAATAGTTTTTTGTGACACTTGCGTCAGTCCTAGAAATAATCACTATTGGGAATTACTATTTCCTAGCTTCTATTACTTAGCTTCCGTGCTTGTTAATTACTCATCAGTCTAGCAATATACGCAAATAAAGACTAATTAGCAATTATCAATTACTAATTACGAATCATTGTGTTAGATTAGTCATACTTGACATATATTTTTTTCCTTTGACACAGCTGTCATTATGGTAATTACAAAGAGTAAGCTGGTTTTAAGTGCTACAGTGGTAACGCTTTCTACAATCGCTGTTACTAGTCTTGGTATTCATTCAATTGGTAAAGCTTCATTTAAAGACAGTCACAAGGATTTAGTAGATGAAGTTTGGCAGATTATTAACTATCGTTACGTAGATGGAACTTTTAATCAGATAGATTGGCCAGCTGTACGCAAGGAATATTTAAACAAGTCCTATACTGATGAGAAGGAGGCTTATAAGTCCATCCGGGAAATGCTGAAGAAGCTAGAAGACCCTTACACACGGTTTATGAACCCGGAGGAATTTAAAAATTTACAAGTTGATACCTCTGGAGAACTTACAGGTATTGGTATCACTATTAGTCAAGATGAAAAAACTAAACAACTGCTTGTCATTGCTCCTATTGAAGATACACCGGCATTTAGAGCGGGTATTTTAGCTAAAGATATTATTCTGGAAATTGATGGTAAAAACACCAAAGGAATGGATACAAATGATGCAGTAGCCCTGATCCGTGGCAAAGCAGGAACTAAGGTGAAACTGACGATTTTACGTAATGGCCAGAAAAAACAATTCTATATCCAACGAGCGCGAATTGAAATTCATCCTGTGCGCTATTCGGAAAAGAAAACTCCAGCGGGTAATATTGGCTATATTCGCTTAAATCAATTCAGTGCTAATGCTAGTAAGGAAATGAAAGATGCTATTCAAAACCTAGAAGCTAAAAAGGTTTCTGGATATATTTTAGACTTACGTGGTAATCCCGGAGGTTTGCTATATGCGAGTATAGAAATTGCCCAAATGTGGATGAATAAAGGCACAATTGTTTTTACTATTGACCGCCAGGGTACGCAAGATAAACAAGTAGCAAATGGCTCGGCTTTGACTAATAAGCCCTTGGTAGTATTAGTAGATAAAGGTTCAGCCAGTGCTAGTGAAATCCTTTCTGGGGCGTTACAAGATAATAAAAGGGCGATTTTAGTAGGAAATCAAACTTTTGGTAAGGGTTTGGTGCAATCTGTGCAACCTTTAAAATCTGGTTCAGGTTTGGCTGTAACTATTGCTAAATATCATACTCCCAGTGGAAAAGATATTAATAAACATGGTATTGATCCAGATGTGAAGGTAGAATTAACTGATGCCCAACGACAAGATTTATGGTTGCGTGAACGGGATAAATTAGGGACTCTTGCAGATCCTCAATTTGCGAAAGCTGTGGAATTATTAGGTAAACAAATTACTCAAAATACAAGTACAATCAAGAAAAATTAAATAAACATCTAGGTAAATTAGAGACGTTCCATAGACCGTCTCTAGCCATGAACTATCTCACCCTATCACTTGACAACAATCAGGATTTCAACTTAAATTCATCAAACTTAACAACTCCAGTATCGGGTTTTCTCGTATCAAAACGATAGCTACTAATTGTCCCTGTTCCTGTGTCGAAAATGCTAAAAACTGTAATATCATTACTGGCAATATAAGGCTGTGGTTGACCATTTTCTCCTAATAAGGGCGAAATAGTTGGTACTATCGGTTGTAAACCATTGGGATCACCAATTGCGATACTATCTTTTTGATAGTTATTTGGTATTTTTCGCTGTCTTTCCCCCCAAGCAGCACCATAAGAGTTACCGACATTAGATGTTTCTAAAAAGTGCATTCCACTAGCACTGATAAAACGATTCCATAAATGGGAATGTCCATAAAATACTAATTGCACTTTAGCAGTTTCTAATAGGGGAATAAGATCACGAATAATATAATCTTGATCTTTGGGATATTGATAATTTATGGATGCGATTTTTCCGGCATCATTATATTCTATTATTCCTATGGGATGAGTATAGGGTGGAGTAATATTATCACCCAATGTATGGGGTGGATGATGAAACATGACAACTTTATATTTTGCTGCTTGAAATTCTTGGCTGTTGAGTTCTTGTTTTAGCCAATTATATTGTTGACTACCTGCAAAAATTGGTTCATAAATAATTTGTCCATAACCCCAATTTTCTGGATGATTAAAGTCTTTTTCTGCTTCTTGATATCGCCCCTTAGTATCTCGATCTAATCTAGGACTACGCCACATATTCGTAACATAAAGAACAACAAGACGCACATCTCCAAAAGTAACAGCATAGTAGGTTTTTCCCCCTGGTTGACTTTCAGGTAAAGATAAAATTTCCTCATAAGTGTCAGTATTAAAGGAATGATCTTTTAAGGATTTTTCGCCAGATAATTTTTTAGCAATTTCCCGGGGAATAGTATCATTAAATTCATCATCTAAACTTGCTGTTCTTTGAAATCTACCCATAACTTCATGATTACCAATACAAGTAAACATGGGTGCATTTTGAATAATTTTCCCTCCTGTATAAGTGACCTTAACTCCATTATGTTCTATCTGATATTTAGCGTGACCTTGTAACCCAGGAAAGAAAGCATTACCTCGATTATCATCAAACCATTCAGAAGCCCGGTCTGAAACATTGACTAAATCACCCGCAAACCATACTCCGTCCACTTGTCCTACTGTTTCGACAACCTTTTGTAGATTTGCGGCCGTCATGGGTTTTAGTTGGTGGTCTGAGGTGAGGAGGATTTTTAATGGTGTTCCCGGTTGGGGAGTGGTTGTCAGGGTAAAAATTTCGCTACGGACACTTTGACCATCTTCCCTAACACTAGTAACGCGATAGGGAACTCGTACACCTGTAGTTAATTCTGTCACTAGGGCTTCATGTCGCCAAATATGACGTTGAACGGGTTTTTGGTAAATTTGCCCGTTTTGAGTCTGATTCCCGACTCGTGATTCTTGGTCTTCTCTGGTGCGACTGAGTTTGGTAGTATGGGCTAGGGAAGTTTTCTGGAGATTTTCTCCGTAGCTAACTGAATGATGCTCACCAAGAAACTCAGTAAACCACACTACTTGTACTGTTGTTGCGGTTGGTAGTTGTAAAAATGGATCTGTCAGCAATTCTGGTGCTGATTTCATGATTATTTGCCCAAAATAACTCAAGTTTGCTATAACTATATTACGCAAGGGCGATGATCGCCCTGTTAACATCTTAATTTAAGAATAAAAATAAATTCCTATTGACAACGCTTCTACAGCCGTTGAACTATTGTTCAGTTGACAAATTTGAGAGTCTGTCATACCATGTCAAAAAACAAAACCCCCACTAAATAAATAGAGAGGGTGATGTGGTTGTAAATAATAAACCTGGCATCGAGCTATTTTGACATGGGGCTACCCCCAAACTATCGTCG
>NZ_KE384648.1:7719-11024 GCF_000426905.1 Dolichospermum circinale AWQC131C | reverse complement strand
TTCCCTGTTCCCTGTTCCCTGTTCCCTGTTCCCTGTTCCCTGTTCCCTGTTCCCTGTTCCCTGACCACACAAGTAAATTCACAGAATCAAACCGGATTCCTATATATGTGTGATTCCTGTCACTTTTAATAATTTTCAAATGAATGTAAAAGAATATAAACTTTGTGAAAACTGATACGATATTCTATCAACTGTTTCAAACATTACCTAGTATTCTTTTTGAACTGATTGGTAAGCCAGCCACAGAAGCGGAAAGATATCAATTTACATCTGTAGAAATTAAAGAACTAGCATTTCGCTTTGATGGTTTATTTGTACCTGATTTAGATATTCCCGAACAGCCTATTTACTTTGTAGAAGTTCAATTTCAACCGAAAGGGGATTTTTACTGGCGGTTATTTACAGAAATCTTTGTTTATCTAAATCAATATAAACCAAAGAACGATTTTCATGCAGTAGCTATCTTTGCTAAACGTAGTTTAGATCCTGGTATACCAATGCAGTATCGGGGTTTACTAATGAGTCAGCAAGTCACATTTATTTACTTGGATGAATTAGAAGTAACAAGCAATAATTCATTAGGACTAGGAATGGTGCAGCTAGTAGTGGAAAAACAAGAAACTGCTACTGATCATACTAGGGAGTTAATCGAAAAATGTCGACAACAATTGGTAGATGTCAGCAAAAGACAAAAAGTTCTAGAATTGTTAGAGACAATCCTTGTTTACAAATTAACTAATTTAAGTCGTCAGGAGATTGAAGCCATGTTTACTTTAGATGAATTAAAGCAAACGCGGTATTTTCGAGAAGTTGCGGAGGAAGCGAAAGTAGAGGGTTGGTTAGAAGGTAAATTGGAAGGTAGATTGGAAGGTAAATTAGAAGGTAAATTGGAAGGTAAATTAGAAGGTAAATTGGAAGGTAAATTGGAAACAATACCGCTGTTATTAGAGTTGGGTTTGACTGTAGAACAAATAGCAGCAAAGTTAGTTGTAGATATTGAAACTGTGAGGGAGGTTGCGGAAAAATCTGTAAAGTCTGTTAATGAAACACCTCTGGAGTCATGAAACTTACACCTTGAAGTAGTTTTCATAAAGGTTTGCGAATCAATTTGGAGTCTCATGGTAGAATTTTTAGTGAATTTTAACCGAGGAAATTTTACATAAGACTCCAGATTTAGTGATATCATGTTCGCGCAATAACTGACGATATAGTTCATCATTGTATTGCCTTTTCCCAATTACCTATTACCCATTACCCATTACCCATTACCAGCCTTTCATTGTATTGGCTTTTGCCAATTACCAATTACCCATTACCAGCCTCAACAGATATGATCAGTGTTCAACCGGACATGATATGATAGGTGACTGCTGTTAAATTAGTTAAATTAGTCCCAGTTCGCGTTTTAGTAAATTAATTGACTGTGTACCGATATAATTTTCACAGCGAATGAGTTTAGGTGGACGAATGAGGTCTTCTAGAAAGGTTTGTAAGGTTGCTTGGGCTGTGGAGTAGCTGACTTGATCGGTACAAAAGATGATTTCCGAGCGTTTGACGATGGCGTGTAGTTTATAATCGTCCTTGGGCTGGGAAGTCATTACTAATAATTCTTCACCTCGTAAACCGTGGAGAATGACTTCTGTAGCCCTGAGAATACCAGGACTAAGACTAATTATACCGATACAACTAGAGTTGGGTAAGCTTTTGACTACAGTGAGTTCTTTAGCGTAGTCATGAATATCTAAGGGAATAACACGGACGGCTTTGGGGGCGGAGATTGCTTCCACTTCTCCGATAAAATAACGACTGGTGACTAATGTGGCCGAGGCTGTTTGGTCTAGTACCGTCATGAGTTCTTCCATGGGTACTAGCTGGACTGGAATTTGCAGGGATTCCTCTAATTCATCAACCATTAATTCCCCAGCCCCAATATCTTGAGACGGAGTTACTACTAATAATCTCGCGCTACAACGCAAACGCCAGTCAACTTCTGCTAAAAATAGTTCCCGTGCTAGATTGAGAGAACAGCCTTGGGTGAGTAACTCATCTAGGGCTTGTTGAACTATTTTATAGCTGGTTGGATGTTGTTTGAGAATGGGGGACTGTGATCTATTTCCACCTTCATGACCTTGGGTGCGAACATAGATTCCTGAACCGGCAAGACTTTCCACAAATCCCTCTACCTCCAATTGGCGGTAAACTTTGCTAATGGTGTTGCGGTGTAACCCGGTTTGCATTGCTAAGGCCCTGGTACTGGGTAATTTGTATCCGGGTGAATATTGCCCGGAAGCGATCGCAAATCGGATTTGATTAAATAGTTGGTTAGATGCGGGAATTTCACTGTCTGGTTGAATACGGAACTGAATCATGACCAATTCCTTTGCCTAAAACTTAGATTAATTGCCATCAGTTACCTATTAAATATATGATTAATGGGTTAATTTACTTTGATAAATATTACCAAGGAACTATACAGCAGTCAGGAGTTAAGAGTCAAAATCAATTAAAGGACTATTTAATTATCTCTTGTCTTTTCCTTTACTGCCAACTTAATTATGACAGAGCCAGCAATAAATACTGCAAAAATTCAAATCTCCGCAGATAATTTCCAAATTGATGCTTATTTAGCACAACCAACTTCCCCTGGTTCTTATCCGGGAATTATTGTTTTACAGGAGATTTTTGGTGTTAACGTGCATATTCGGGAGGTAACCGAACGAATTGCTAAACTAGGTTATGTTGCTATCGCTCCAGCACTGTTTCAACGTCAAGCACCTGGATTTGAAACTGGTTATACTCCTGAGGATGTGGAAATAGGCCGAAAATACGCTTGGTTGCAGACCACAGCCTCAGAACTTTTAGGCGATATTCAAGCGGCTGTTAACTACTTAAAAACTTTACCCCAAGTCAAACCCGATGGATTTGGTTGTATTGGCTTTTGTTTTGGTGGTCACGTGGCCTATCTAGCTGCTACTTTACCAGATATTAAGGCTACTGCTTCCTTTTACGGTGCGGGGATTACTAGTCGCACTCCTGGAGGTGGAAATCCCACCATGACCCGGACATCAGAGATTAAAGGAACTATCTATGCCTTTTTTGGGACCCAAGATGGAAGTATTCCCTTAGAAGAAGTAGACGAGATTGAAGCAGAACTGGAAAAAGAGAAAATTCCCCATCGTGTTTTTCGCTACAATGGGGCTGATCACGGATTTTTTTGTGACCATCGTGCCAGTTATAATTCTAAAGCTGCGGCGAATGCTTGGCAACAAGTCCAAGAACTTTTTAGCCAACTGACAATTGACAAC
>NZ_KE384648.1:1930-7646 GCF_000426905.1 Dolichospermum circinale AWQC131C | reverse complement strand
AGCCTCGCCTCTTCAGGGCAGAACTAATCCAAAATCGCTAATCTAAAATCCCCAAGCTCCACATTTGAGGGTGGAGTTAATCCAAAATCCAAAATCGTAAATCCAAAATCAATTGACCAGTGACCACTGACAACTAACAAATAACAATTTATCTTCAAAGTCATGAATTCTGAATCTAAACTTTCTCAAACAGCCAATTCGTCTTTTTCAATGGACGATTTTGCTAAAGCCCTAGAAAAGCACGATTACCAATTTCAAAAAGGGCAAATTGTTCGTGGTAAAGTCTTCCAAATTGACCACGATGGTGCTTATGTTGATATTGGTGGTAAATCATCTGCATTTCTTCCCCAAGACGAGGCTTCTTTGAGAGCGGTAACTGATTTGTCGGAGGTATTACCGATGAATGAGGAACTAGAGTTTTTGATTATTCAGGATCAGGATGCTGAAGGTCAAGTCACTATTTCTCGTAAGCAGTTGGAAGTGCGTCAAATCTGGGATAAACTGTTAGAAATGCAGGAAAATTCCCAAACCGTCCAAGTGCGGGTAACAGGTATTAATAAAGGTGGTGTCACGGTTGATCTTTTGGGTGTCCGGGGTTTTATTCCGCGATCGCACATTTCCGAACGTGATAATCTAGAAGCACTTAAAGGCCAAAGTCTCACCGTCGGCTTTCTAGAAATTAATCGTGAAACTAAAAAGCTGGTTCTTTCTCAACGTTTAGCGGCTCGTTCTAGTAACTTCAGTTTATTAGAATTAGGTCAATTAGTAGAGGGAAAAATTACCGGCATCAAACCTTTTGGTGTATTTGTAGATTTAAATGGTGCCAGTGCTTTACTGCACATTAAACAAGTCAGCCAAAAATTTATTGAATCTTTAGAAAAGGTCTTTCAAATTGGTCAACCCATTAAAGCTGTAATTATTGATTTAGACCAAGGTAAAGGTCGAATTGCTATTTCTACCAGAGTTTTGGAAAATTTCCCTGGTGAAGTTGTGGAAAATTTTGCAGAAGTCATGAATTCAGCGGAAGCTCGTGCTAATCGTGCAGCTAATAAAACTGCTGAATAGTTGATTGGTAATGGGTGGTTGGTAATTGGTAATTGTCAAATCTTAATTGCTAATTGCTAATCCCTATTCCCTATTTGTTGAGATGCAGTTATAATCATCAATATCATCATAGTCAAATGATCATGAATCAAGTAAATGCTAATGAGATACAAGAACATTTGAGTGATTTTTTGGATAGTCTTACCCAAGGGCAAACATCAATTATTATTGAAAAAGCACAGAAAAGCGATCGCTACTATCATTAGTTATGAAGGATGGAAACGTTTAAAACAATTGGACATTTATTTAATTTCAGAAAACGATGAAGAATCTTTTAGTCCAGAAGAAGTCATTAAGGCATATAATCAGCTTCATGGAACGAAATTTACTGTAGAGAATATTGTCAATTCAAGAGGAGGAGATTCAAATTTTTCGAGTTGGTAAGCGAAATGATGATGAGGTTGAAAATTTGTAAATAAGATATACAACTCCTATTTATTTATGGACAATTTACCAGAAAATAAATCTAATTCCCATGCAGGGGGCGGTTTACCTGTAATCCAATATTGGGTAGAAAAAACTCTCTCACCCCAAGGTTTACAATTATGGCAAACTCTCAATCATAAAAGCGCTTGTTTATCCTGTGCTTGGGGTACGGGTGGACAAAAGGGAGGGTTTGTCAATGAAGCAGGAGAATATTTACAACGTTGTGCTAAAAGTGTAGAAGCTATTGCAGCAGAATTACAACCAGGAATTAAACCAGATTTTTTTCAAAAATATAATATCAGTGAATTGCAAGAATTAACTTCTCAAGAATGTGATAACTTAGGTAGACTTAATTATCCTCTCATTCTTAAATCAGGATCATCTCATTATCAACGTATTAGTTGGGAAGAAGTTTATCAAATCGCAAAACCAGCCTTTAGTTTAACACCAGCAACTATAGCTAGTTATAGTTCTGGACGTTCATCTAATGAAGCTGCTTATTTATTACAATTGTTAATGCGATCGCTAGGTAGTAATAATCTAGCAGATTGTTCGGATTTATGTCACGCTCCCTCAACCGTCGGCTTAAAAAAAGTTTTCGGTTCAGGAACATCAATGGTAAGTTTAGAAGGCTTACAACATAGTGATTGTGTGGTTTTAATTGGTTCTAATGCACCCGCAAATCATCCCCGATTAATGAACGAATTAATCAAATTACGGGACCGGGGTGGTAAAGTGATTATTATTAATCCCCAAATTGAAATCGGTTTAGTTAAATTTGCTTCTCCTGCTTTTCCGATTAAATCCTTACTTACCGGGGGTTCTGATATATCTTCTTTATATTTGCAACCGATTCCTGGTAGTGATGTAGCCTTATTTCTAGGGTTACAAAAATCCTTAATTGCCCAAAATTTAATTAAAATAGAATATCTCAAATCCTCCACTCAAAACTGGCAACAAATTTTAGATTATGCCAATAATATATCTTGGGATGATATCACCAAAACCTGCGGATTATCTCAAGAAGAAATTACCGCCACAGCCTATATAATTGGTAAATCTGAGCGTGTAGTATTTGCTTGGGCTATGGGAATCACTCAACAAACTAACGGTGTAAATAATGTTTTGAGTATAGCAAATACGGCTTTAATTACAGGTAATGCTGGTAAAATTGGTGCGGGAACAATGCCCATTAGAGGACATTCTAACGTCCAAGGATTTGGTTCAATGGGTGTCACCGTCAATTTGCACGAAGAAATCAAACAAGCACTATCTCAGCTGTTAGGAAAACCCCTGAATGAAACTCCTGGTTATCATACCCGTGATTTAATAGCAGCCGCAGAATTAGGAAAGATCAATACCCTCTTTTGTTTAGGGGGAAATTTGTATGCAGCTAACCCAGATTTATCACAAGCAAAACGGGCTTTATCACAAATAGAAACTATTTTTTATGTAGCGACAAAACCAAATTTAGGACATTTTCACGGATTAGCAAAACAGCAAACTTTAATCTTACCTGTTTTCAATCGTTTTGAAAATCCCCATCGGACGACAACGGAATCAGGTAATAATTTTGTCAGGTTAAATGATGCAGGTAAAAGTCATTTACAACCAGATAATTCTGATTTGATTTCTGAAGTAGAATTAATTACAGAAATAGCCCATCGTTTACATGATGAACATCCGATTAATTGGCGTAAATTACAAGATACGGTTTATGTTAGAGAATTAATTGCTAAAACTATTCCTGGTTATGAGAAAATAGGTCAAATTGATCAAACTCAGGCAGAATTTACCATTACAGGACGGATTTTTGATGAACCGAAATTTCCCACTTTTGATGGTAAAGCGCGGATGTTTATCACACCTTTACCACAATTAACTTTACCTGATAAATCAGCTTTTGGTGTGGAGGAAAATCAACCAGGAATTGTCTTAATATTGGGAACAGGACGCGGTTATGGACAACATAATACAGTAGTTTATCGCAGTGCAGATAAATATCGCAATATGCCCCATCGTCATTGTATTCTAATGAATAGTTTGGATATCAAAAAAGCAGGATTTCAAGAACATCAACGAGTTACAGTTAAAGGAAGTGGAGGAGAACTAGAGAATATTGAAATTATTTGTGGTGCAATTCGTGAAGGTGTAGCCTTTATGTTTTATCCTGAAGCTAACGTTTTATTGACAGCAGCAATTGATCCTGAAAGTGGTACACCTGCTTATAAAAGAGTTCCGGTTTTTGTGTACTAAATATTATCTCTATTATCTCGTTCCCAGTCTCAGACTGGGAATGCCATTAGGAGGCTCTGCCTCCATTTGACAAAGAAGTTGACAAAGAAGGCAAAGCCTTCTAAAATTCTTTTTCATACAGAGGAAACTACAAAATTGTAGACACTATAAGTGATATCGTCTAATGACGAATGCGATATAAAAGTCTATCTCAAGATAGATACTGAAGTCAGTGCGGGGTTAATAAAGTAAAAAATAAATTAATATAATACAGGGTACAATTGTGGCTAAATCTACCAAAACCGTCGTTTTTATTGATCCCAATGTTACAGACTGGCAAAATCTAGTTAATGGTGTCGAACCTGGCTCACTGGTGTTTATTCTTGACCCCAGACAGGACAGTGTTAGGCAGATTACCGATAAATTAGCAGCACTGACAGAAATTGATAGTATTCAGATTATTTCTCACGGTGGAGAGGGTAGTTTATCCCTTGGTTCAACTCAGTTAAACTCAGCAAACCTCAGTAGCTATAGTTCACAATTGCAGCAGTGGGGTCAATCTCTCACTACCACAGGAGACATTCTGCTGTATGGTTGTGACGTGGCTGGGGGAGTTATTGGTAAAGCTTTTGTCCAGCAAATTAGTCAACTGACTGGGGCAGATGTAGCTGCATCTGATGACTTGACTGGTAGTGCTGCATTAGGTGGAGATTGGCTGTTAGAATATGGGACTGGATTAATTGAAGCGCCTCTGGCTTTGCAGGTTCAGGCAATGGAGGCGTATAATTCTGTTTTACCCAATTATATCGTGGGTGGATATATAGGCTCTTGGAATCTTGATTCCAATACACCTGTAGATACTCCGTTTAATAAACTTACACATTTGTTCTACTCATTTGCTGATGTCACTTCAACTGGTACGGTTCAACTACCTCAAGATGGAACAGGAACAGGTGACATCGCTAAACTTCAACAAATTAAAGCTCAAAATCCCAACCTGAAAATAATGCTTTCCATTGGCGGTGCAACAGAGAATGATTTCTCCTCTGCTGCTGCTACGGTGCAGTCTAGGGCAAACTTTGCTCAGTCTGCTATCCAACTAATGAAGACTAATGGATTTGATGGCCTAGATATTGACTGGGAGTATCCTGAAGCAAATGAGGATAATAATTACATCCAATTGCTGGCACAATTGCGGACACAAATCAATCAAGCCTCTCAAAATGATGGCAAGCAATATCTTCTCACTACAGCCCTTTCTGGTTCTCCTTACCAGTTGTCTGCATCTGATTATGGGGGCAACCCTTACGATTTCAGCCCACAAGATTTGAAAGCAACTTCTGATTATGTGGACTTTATTAATGTCATGTCTTATGACTACCACGGACCTTGGGAGAACACAACAAATCATCAGTCAGCTTTGTATAAAAGCACAAATGATAACACTTATAACGCGGCTAAAGTAAATACTAATTGGGCGATTCAACATTATCTAAGTGCGGGTGTGCCAGCTACAGATATTGTCTTGGGCATTCCACTTTATGGGCGCACCTGGACTGGAGTTAACGCTGGTAGCAACAATGGGCTGTTCCAGCAGGGTACTGGTAGCTCTGAGCGCACATATAGGGAGCTTTATAATCTATTGGGGACAAATGGCTATCAATCTTTCTGGGATAATAGCGCCAAAGTTCCCTATATTTATAGTTCTCAAACAAAGGTGTTTAGCACCTATGAAAATAACCAATCAATTTTGGGGAAAACTGATTATGTCAAACAACAAGGACTCGGTGGTGCGTTCTTCTGGGAAATCACCCAAGATTTGCCCATAACTAATCCTGATTCCTTAATCAATGTTGCGGCTACAAATTTAGGAATTAATAATGTTGTTTTACCTACCATTACCCTAGCAGTATCACCCAGTAGCGTATTAGAAAACGGACCTAACAACCTG
>NZ_KE384648.1:1622-1895 GCF_000426905.1 Dolichospermum circinale AWQC131C | reverse complement strand
GGGTACAGCCACATTCAATAATGACTATACTCAAATAGGTGCAGCTAGTTTCACCGCTACCACTGGAACTATTACCTTTGCGGCGGGAAGTAGTACAAAAACTCTGACTATTGACCCCACAGGTGATAGCACTCCAGAAAGTAATGAAACCGTGGCTTTAACTCTAACTACAGGAACAGGTTACACCATTGGCACAACCACAGCCGTGACGGGAACTATTACTAATGATGATGTTGTTGCTTCACCCAGCATTACCCTAGCGGTATCACCCAG
>NZ_KE384648.1:0-1094 GCF_000426905.1 Dolichospermum circinale AWQC131C | reverse complement strand
AAGTAGTACAAAAACTCTGACTATTGACCCCACAGCCGATACCACTGTGGAAAGTAATGAAACTGTTGTTTTAACTTTGGCTTCAGGAACAGGTTACACTGTTGGTACAACTACAGCTGTGACGGGAACTATTACTAATGATGATACGGCTGGACCATTAACCTTAACCGGAGATGCAACCAATAATAACCTAGTCGGAGGTTCTGGAAATGACACTTTCTTAGGACTGGGAGGAAATGACACTCTCACAGGTGGGCTTGGTGCTGATAAGTTCAGGTTTAATTCTCCCTCTGAAGGCATGGACACCATTACCGACTTTTCTAAGGCACAAGGAGACAAGATAGAATTGTTTGGAACTGGCTTTAATTCTCTGGTGTGGACAGATGGGGTAACTAATGCACTAGCTCCCAGTGTATTTTCTGTAGGGACAAGTGCCAATTCTTGGACTAATTACATTATCTATAATAATAGTAATGGTATCGTCTATTTTGATGCTGATGCTTTGGGTTCTGGTTTACAGGTAGCATTAGCTCAACTTTCCCCTGGACTAAATCTCACTAACCAAGACTTTATTGTTAGTTGGGTGTAGTTTCTCAATATCTCCCAAAAACCATGTAGGGACGTTTCATGAAACGTCTCTACATTAGAGATACAATCTATAGAGCTTTAGCGCACTAACAAAAACTAAATTCTCAGAAATCCTTAGCTGCTTACTAACCCTACTTACCACCAAAAACCATCCTCCAATACCATAAGTTAACCTATTTGTCAATAGTACATTAGTTCTACTAGTCAAAGTACATTATTTGCTGAATAATTTTTCCCCAATTTAGTCTTTCAAACCACTGCTAATTTGTAAAGTTTTGTATTTTTTTCAAATATTGTTGATATTAATGATTTTGCTGCTTTGATGCTTAATGGTACTCGACATAACCACTGTAAATCTGACATCATTTTCAGGCTGAAGACTCAGGATCAATATACAACTTTAATCTTAATTTCTCAGTTGGGAAATACGGCGTTGCTGAAACCACCTGAGTTCGATATAAATAATCATCCTGAAAACTAATTATATCAGACTTTTCTCAATTAGC
>NZ_KE384647.1:10852-11148 GCF_000426905.1 Dolichospermum circinale AWQC131C | reverse complement strand
GATTCCACAGTTTGATTGTCTTGTCCTGACTACCAGAAGCCAAAGTCCTGCCGTCCGGGCTAACACTGACGCTGAAGATAGTACCACTATGCCCTAGCAAGCGATTCTTTTCGCTTGTATCACTAAGAGGTGCTTGTAAGGCATTCATCACCACTAAGTTGAATAATTTCTGGGTTTTCAGGATTATTCCTGCTTTAATTGCTTGGATAGAAGCATCGAATTTCTGACTAGTATTAGATAAAGATAAAGAATATCTACCAAGAGATTCGGCTTGATTAAGTTGTGCTTGCTTTAAT
>NZ_KE384647.1:0-10737 GCF_000426905.1 Dolichospermum circinale AWQC131C | reverse complement strand
CACTTTTTTGAGCTTTATCGCTGGCTATGACAGCATTTTGTTTTTCTTTATTGGCGATAGTTGCCTGTTTTTTGGCTTCCTGCTCACTTTTTTGAGCTTTATTGGTAGCTATGACAGCATTTTGTTTTTCTGTATTGGCGATAATTGCCTGTTTTTTAGCTTCTTGTTCACTTTTCTGAGCCTTAATTTTTTGCGTCTCAGCATTGAGTTTTTCTTGAGTAGCAATAGCTGTTTGATTTTTGGCTTTTTGCTCACTTGTTTGGGCTTGATTTTTAGCTTTTTCAGCTTCTGCTTTTTGCGTCTCAGCTTCCTGTTTTTGTAAGAAAGCAAAGCCAGTTGTGCCAATTGCTGCCACCAATAAAACAACAGCACCCGTAAGCAGCGACCTCAAAACCAATAACTGACGCTGATTTTGTTTCTTTTGTGCTTCTATCGCTTCTCGACTTTTATCAATCAACTCCTTCTGTAAAGCTGTCGTAGCCGGCTTTTTATTCTCTGTTTCTGCTGTCTTTAACCATGCTTCCGCAACAGCAAACTCACTCCCTCGTAACAACAAATCCACATTTTTGCCCTTTTCATCCCATTCCAAAGCCCGTTGTGACCATTTCGTGTGACTTCTGACATGATCTCTATCTGTATCCAGCGTCCTCACTAACTCATTAAAATTGGCAAAAAATTCCCCTCCATGCTGATTAAAATCGAGCCATTGCACATTTGCTAAAGCCGCAGGGAGTTTTTGTTTATCATCATCTGATAAAGGGCGATGTAGTACAGTAATAAAACGTTTACCCAAATTTTTGGCATATTCCACCTCACCAGCACAGTAGGGAGAGTTTACCGATTTAGGTGAAATAATAAATAAAAAGTTATCGGAACTGGCAATTCCTCGATTTATTTCCTGCTGAAAATCAGTCCCTGTAGCAATACTTTCTTGGTCAAACCAAGTCGTTTTTCCTAATTCTTGTAAAGCGTCATTGATTTTCCGCGCTAAATCTGAATCGGTACGAGAATAGGAGATAAAAACTTCTAAAGAAGATGCTTCTGATTGATTGAGACTGGTAGTAATAAACTCCTCTTGTAAAGGTAAGGGAGGATAATCTTCTCGCTGTTTTGCTACCTTTAACCAAGCTGCAAAATGTTGGAGGTTATAACCCCGCAATAATAAACTAGGGTTTTGATTTTGTTTTTGCCATTTCCGGGCTTTGACTAACAGGATTTTATGTTTTTCATAATAGGAAGATTCTTTTTGTAATTCTTGTAATAATTTATCTGTACTAAAACGATATTCTGTTTCGTTTTCTGATTGAGTAAAATCAATAAACTGTAATTTCTTTAACTCTAGGGGAATTAATTTAAAATCAGTTTCTGTAATCAATAAAGGAATAATCCGTTTATTATTTGCTAAAGCTTGATTTAATTCCTGTTGACAATATTCCGATTGCAAGGAATCCGATGATATTAAATAGACAAAGTTATCTGCTCCTTCAATTCCTTGATTAATTGCCTTTTCAAATCCAGTTCCAGTTTTAATATCAGTCTTGTTTGTCCAAACAGTAATACTTTCACGCATTAATGTTTTTCTAATTTTCTCCTTAATTACCTCGTCTTTATCTGCGGCTGCTAGAAAAACTTGACTTAGTAAATTATGAGAATTTTTTATACTTTCACAAATAAATTCACAATGTAAATCTGTAGGTAGACAAGGCTGTTGTTCTTTAGTAAATCTCTGTTTTAACCACTTTTCGGCTTTTCCTCTTTCTTCCCCGACCAAAAAATAATTGGTTTGTTGCTGATTTCTCGACCATTCTAAAGCTTGCACTAAAAAATTGGTATGTTGTTCTACATAATCTTGATGTCTATTAATTGCGGTCAATAAACCGTTAAAATAGTTAGAAAAATCATCAAGATTATCTGCAAACCGAATCCAATTAATTTTACTAATTATTGGGTGCATATTCGGATAAATAGAATGCAGCCCTTTTTGTTGGTCTTCTTGCCAATGTTCTTCAGTTTTATTCGGGTTTCTTTGTTGCCATATTTCCTTGCTAATTTGCTCAACGTGAAGTAAAGGAATAATTCGTTTATTTAGTTTAATAGCCAGTTCAATCTCCTTGAGACAATAGGGAGAATTAACTGAGTGAGGAGCAATAATAAATAAGAAATTATGGGCTTTTTCTATGCCATCATCAATTTGTTTTTGATAATCCACTGCTGGGGGAATATCGTCTTGATCAAACCAGACATTCAAACCTGCTGCTGTCAATTTTTCATTAAGATTTATAGCAAAGGCTTTACTATCAGGACGGCCATAGGAAATAAAAGCATCATAAAAATTCATTTTTTACCCTTTTTCATTCAGATAAGTTAGATAAGTAGGTAAACGGAAAAAAAACCGACACAAGTAACGAAAAGTAAATTTACCCAAAACCTCTTCCCTGTTCCGTGTTCCCTGTTCCCTTGTCATAACGACAATTTTTAACGCCAACCTACTTATATTAACATACCCCCTCTTCCTAAAGTTCACTTACCTGATGTGCAAAATTTATTGGTGGTATTTTAGGTGGGTTAGATGTAAGTATGAATTATTTGGGTATTCCTATGCTAACCCTTAATGCTTTGGTAGTAGGTGGATAGCAATTACCGGAGGATTACATTTAGATGCAGCAATGGATACAGCGGATGGTTTAGCAGTGGGTGATCCTCAACGACGGTTACAGGTCATTATGGATAGTGCCACCGGTGCGTTTGGGGCAATGTCCGCTACAATGATTATTGTTTTGAAAATTACTGCTTTAACAGATATGGTTTTATCTGGGAGTGTGATTTCCGTTGTTACCCCAGCTTGGTTTAATCATAAATTAGGTGGACATACAGGAGATATCTATGGCGCTGTGGTGGAGTGGACTGAAGCCTTATTTTTGTGTGTAATTAGCAGTTTTTGATGATCATCCCACATTCATAGCTGCTAAAAAAGCCTTTTGACTGACATCTTTATACACTGCTTCTAAATATTTCATCACTAATTCACCGGCAGGTAAATTAGTTGTATTTTCCTCATCTTTTGCTAAAGGAATTGTTCCTAATACATCTAATATTGTTGCACTCACAGCAGGTGAAATTACCACTAAAGAAGATTCTAATGGTTCATTATATTGCCAAAAATCATCTATTTTAACAGGATATTGATGTTCAGAAACTTCTGTTTGAATTTCTGATGTTTCTTGAATTATGTTTACATTTTTACTGCTGCGTAATTGACGTAAATCGCTGATAATTTGCTCTTTTGTGCGTCCACGTAGTTGAAATAATACAAAAGGATCTTCACTAAAGCGATCGCCTAATTGATAATATACAGCACCGATATGTTTACAAGGAACTGCTTGATCAGGACAAGAACATTTACTGTGAATATCAGTTAGAGTAAAGGGGAATAATGATAAACCATTACTGATAAAAACTTCCTCAATATTTTGTGGCATTTCCCCTGCTAATAATTTAGCGGCAAAAATCGCTTTTTGGGACATTGTTTCCACAATATAACCCCATTCTTCCTCACTAAAAGCATCAAGAGATAAAGACACTTTATAAGGTTCTACTTCACTACCTTGCACTCTAGCTAATACCTTCCCAGCTTTAAATTTGATACTGAGAACATTTCCTTCTCGATAATAATTTCTTGCCCGTTCTAAGCGTTTTTTAAATCGGTAAGAATCCAGTAGATCTAACCATCTTTGTGACCACCATTCCCGACTTGCTTGTAAGGTTTCGTTACTCATAATCTTTCATCTTTTTGTGGTATTAGCAATAGACCTTCTCCATTTATTCCAAGTATCATTGAAGACTCATGTATCAACAATTCTCTAACCAATTTCGCAAATCCTCTACATCATCTAAATCAAATATTGCCTCTCCCAAAACTTCAATAATTTCTATATTTAAACTTCTAATTTTGGTTTCTAATTCTAGATCAATCTGTCCAAATTTCCTATTAATTTGACGAATAATTAAATTTTTTTCTCTTTCAATTCCCCTTTCAATTCCCCTTTCAATTCCCCTTTCAATTCCCCTTTCAATTCCTTTTTCAATTCCTTTTTCAATTCCTGCTTCCATCCAACTGGTAACAATTTGCATAACTTCCTCCTTTTCCTCTGTTATTAATGTACCTACTTCTATTTGAAATTTATCTTCTTCAATTTTATTCAATCTCAAATATGTGTCAATGAAACCTGATATCAATTGCATTTTAGCTGGATTTAATTTTAAGGTGACTAATAACCTTAAACATTCTGCTTTGACCTTTGGCCTATCTTCGGGTGCTATGCTCATTTTCGACATCAAAGCCGATGCAACTGGATTTTGACGGGTTAAAAAGTCTCTCCAGTTGAGTTGATTTAGTTGCACCACCTGATAATTAAATTTTAGCACCTCAAAATCAGGAAAGTTGATTTGATAGTTATTCACAGCTACGGTTTTCGGTGAGTCGTAGGAAAATATCACTATCGGATATATTGGTAAGTCCAATTTTTCATCTAATCTGGCAAAATAACGAAACATTCTTTGATTAAATTTCGGTCTTGCACCTGATTCTGCCTCAATATGAATCACAAAATAAGAAGGTTGACCTAAAAATTTAGCTTTGGCTATCAGGTCGGTTTCATATTTATCTCCTGCGGTAACATCAGTAAATATTTCCTTGTCCAAGAATATAATTGATTCGGTGTCTATATATTCGAGGACTTGAGGAAAGAATAATTCTATAAATTCTATGAAAAAGGTTGATATTAGTTCTTTAAATAAGCGGTCATGGTCTATGTTTTCTTTCATACTTTTATTTTTTATCTAAGTTAGGATTTACATGATTTAAAAACTAATGGTTTTTTAAACTTCATCTTCTTCAATGACTGCATTGCGGTCTAATATTAATAAATTACGAAGTTGATCAGTATCCATTTCCGTTAACCAATCTTCTCCTGCACCTACAACTTGTTCTGCTAATTGCTTTTTACTTTCAATCATATTATTAATTTTCTCTTCTAAAGTTCCAGTACAAACAAATTTATGGACTTGAACATTGCGAGTTTGACCAATTCTAAATACTCGGTCTGTGGCTTGATTTTCCACTGCGGGATTCCACCATCTATCAAAGTGAAAAACATGATTTGCCCTAGTTAAATTTAAACCCACACCACCAGCTTTTAATGATAAAATCATAATTGGTGATCCTTGGGGGTCATGTTGAAATCTATCAATCATTTCCTCTCTTTGTTTTTTACTGGTGCTACCATATAAAAAGAATATTTCTCGTCCTAATCTATTTTCTAAATAAGGTTTTAATAACTTACCCCATTCAGCAAATTGTGTGAAAATTAAAGCCCGGTCATCTAATTCTAAAACCTCATCTAACATTTCTTCTAGTCGTTGTAATTTAGCAGAATGATGTTTTTCTAAAGTTGCTAATTTCAAATATTGGGCAGGATGATTACAGATTTGTTTTAACTTCACTAATAGTCCTAAAATCATACCCCGACGTTGTAAACCTTCGGCAGATTCAATCTCTACTAAAGATTGATCTACTAATTGTTGATATAGTGTAGCCTGTTCGGAAGTTAAACCACAAAAAACCGTCATTTCTTGCTTTTCTGGCAGGTCTTGAATAATATCTTTATCAGTTTTTAATCTACGGAGAATAAACGGTTGCACTAAAGAACGTAATTGATTTAAAGAAGCAGTATCACCATACTTTTCAATAGGCATAGCAAACCGTCTTTGAAAAAATTGTTTATTACCTAAATAACCGGGATTTAGGAAATCTAAAATAGACCATAATTCTTGTAATCTATTTTCTACAGGTGTTCCGGTTAAAGCAATACGAAATGTAGTTTCTAACTGTCGAACTGCTTGGGATTGTTTAGATTCTGAATTTTTTATATTTTGGGCTTCGTCTAAAACAATGATTTGCCATTCAACGGTTTTTAAAAGTTTAATATCACGGTGAATGAGTGCATAGCTAGTAATGACTAAATCATGTTTATTCACAGTTTCAGTAAATGCTTTACCTTGAGGACGTTTATCACCATGATATTCTAAAACTTTGAGAGTCGGAGCAAATTTACTTACTTCTTTTTGCCAATTGCCCATAACCGAAGTAGGACAAACTAATAAAGTTGGTTTTTCTAAAACATTTTCTGCTTTGAGATGAAGTATAAAAGCGATGAATTGAATGGTTTTACCTAATCCCATATCGTCCGCTAAACAAGCACCCAAACCCCATCTTTCTAAAAACGCTAACCAAGCTACACCACGTTGTTGATAAGGTCTTAACTGTCCGGTAAAATTGCTAGGAGTTGGTAAAATTTGAATTTCTTGATGATTAGTTAATGCCCCAATTAATTCGGCTAATGCACCAGTAGATTCAAAACTAACAACAGGTAATTTTTCAATTACTTGAGTATCTCCTTTACTAATACGTAAAGCATCTTCTAAGGAAAGAGACATTTCTTCGTTACGGGAACTAAAAAAGTTTTGGGCGGTTTTGATATCTTGGGGACGTAATTCTACCCATTCACCATTAATTTCTACTAAAGGACTATTTAATTTTACCAGTTTATCAAACTGCGCTTTAGAAATTGTTTGTCCACCAATTGCTAAATTCCATTGAAAATTCAATAAACTTTGTAAACCTAAACGTCCTGATTTTTGTTGGGGACTTTCGGCAATAATTTTTAACCCTAAACGGTTTGCCCACCCTTCCCGATTTGCTAAACTAGAAGGTAAAATTACTCCTAAACCGCTATCTTCAAATCTCCAAATTACAGTTTTTATAAATTCATAAGCTTCTGTAGGAGTCAGGTGGCAAAATTCGGGAGATGCAGTTTCTAAACTGGTGGTAATTTTGGGATATAATCGAGAAGCTAAACCCAAACCTCGCAAAAATGTTTCTTGAGGTTGTTCAATTGTCCGATTTTGATAAACTAATTTTTCTACAGGTTGCTGCCAAATTATCGCTGCTTCTATTAAAAATTCCGGGTTATCTGCTGCTTGGAGAAAATACTTTAAAGTCCAATTTGGTTCTTGATTTTCTGGAGGAAGTAATTGGAAACAGGTTTTAAATGATGCTTGTCCCGTAAGTTGATATTGTAAGGGTAAAGTCCAGGCTTTTAAAGTAGTTTTTAAACGTTCTCCTCCTGCTCCATTAATTGTATTATTTTCGTTAATTAATCCTTTTAACCATTGCTGTAATGCGTTAGGTAAAGACATGATGATTCTCGGTTCAAGGGGAGATTGAGAACCCACCATTAACCGTAATTGATGATCTGTAATGTGGTTGAGGAATGATAATATTAGTTCTTGAGGTAATAATGGTAAATCAATTGCTAGATTTTCGGTATTTTGTTGATAGGTTCGACAAGCTAAAGGCATTTTTAAAGCAAATTTTTCTAATCTAGTGACATCTATCGCGCTATCTAAAAGTACCTGCCATTTGGCAATTAAACTACTATCTTGTTTTTCAATTGTTGGTAAAAATTTACAACGAGAAATCAAGTCTAAATGCCATCTGAAAATATGTATCCAGAAATGAATATCTGCTCCTAATAAACTTGCTTTACTATCATTTGGACTCAGAGGTAAAGAGCTAAGAAATTGAATTGCTAATGCTGGAGTGAGACAAAAACCTTCAATTTTCCAAGGATGTAAATATTGTAAATCTTGTGAAGATGAAGAATCTATATCTAAGTTAACAGAATGAACCGGAAAAATTGTGATTATTTCTGATTTATTACTCTCTACAAAATCAGTTGGTAAAGTAATTATTTGTGAGTGAATAGGTAATTTATTTTCTGTTTGTGGTTTACTTTTAATTCTTTGTTTATTAGTAGTATTTGACTGAATTAAATTAGCAATTGATAAATTAGATGTTTCTAACCATTCATTTAATTCTCCTGATGTCATAGCCAATGGGTGTAAAGAAATTTCAGCAGATACTTGAGTATGCACCTGTAAAGAACGCCAAATTTCCCCCCAAATAAAGAAATAGCTATTTTGATGATTTATTATCCAAGTTCCGTGTAAAATTGCCATGTTTGAATATACTAATTATTTTTTTATTTATTAAGCTGTTGCACATTTAACTTGCATATTGCTTACAAGTAAAACTCTTGTAGAGTGGGCATCCTGCCCGAATTATGCAAGTTTTTCAGCATGAGAACCTTTCTGAATTGCAGAGTGAAAGTTGTTGATTTTCTAAGCACCAGCATAGGGAAGAGGATCTTTTAACCCCAATTCAGCAAAAGCTGCTAACCGCAATTGACAGGAATCACAGACACCACAGGCAATATCATTACCAGCATAGCAAGACCAGGTGAGATGCCAAGGAACTCCTAATTGATTACCAAGTTGGATAATTTCTGTTTTTTTTAAGTCAATTAACGGGGCGATAATTTTAATTGGTTGTCCAGAACGTCCTTGTTTTGTGCCTAAACGGAAAACTTCCTGGATAGCTTGGATATAATCAGGACGACAGTCTGGGTAGCCAGAGTAATCTAGGGCATTAACCCCAATATATACTCGTTCCGCTGCGATCGCCTCTGCATAACCCAAAGCAAAACTTAAAAAGATGGTATTACGGGCAGGAACATAGGTGACAGGGATATTATCGGCCATTTCAGCCAGCGATCGCTGTTGAGGTAAATTAATCTTATCATCTGTCAGTGCCGAGCCTCCCCATTGCCGTAAATCAAAATTAACTACTTGATGTTCAATTACCCCGGCTGTATTAGCAAGCGTTAAAGCAGAATTTAATTCTTTCCGATGTCGTTGTTGGTAATCAAAAGAAATAGTATAGCATTGACAACCATCTGCCTTTGCTTGATAAAGCACCGTTGAAGAATCTAAGCCACCGGATAATAGAATTACAGCTTTCATATCGAAATCAGCAATGGGGATAACAAAAGTCAAGAAAATCAGAGAAAGCAGGGGATAATTTGATCAATTACCCATTCCTTCACAAATTCCCTTCAAAAAATGGAAAAATCAATAAAATGCCCGCAAAAAAATTAAATATGTGCAAAAATTCCCTGACAGGGGAACAGAAATTTTATAGATCCTCCAGTAAATTATACTCTAAGTTTCAACTATTTGTTCATCAGGTAAAATACTTACACAATAAAAATAAAATTACTTTGATCAAGATCGGATATTTATTTGATTAGTTAATTGATTAACGACATATCCAAGAATTTATACTGAGAAAACAGGGCATTTATCAAGTCAATAAAGAAACATATAATGTTTTGAGGAGATGAATAAAACCGGGAAATTAACAATCATTGACCCAAAATCCCATGTAGATGACGGGAACTGAACCTGAACTTTGAAATTCTTCATAAAGACAATCACTATGTTACCATCTTGATGGTTAAAGACAAATAAAACCTGGCATTTCAGTATAAAGGTTAAAGACCTTAGAGTCTCTAAATTTGGTGGTTGAGGAGAAAAAAATAGTGCAAAATAGCAGATCAGTGTCAGAACCAAATCTATATTCACAGCGCAACCAACCGCATCATATCCGCATAGGAGTGATTGGGGTTGGTAACATGGGACAACATCATACCCGCGTTCTCAGTTCCATGAAAGATGTAGAACTAGTAGGGGTTTCCGATATTAACGTTGAACGTGGTTTAGAAACGGCCAGTAAATACAAAGTTCGTTTTTTTGAAAACTACTGTGACTTATTACCTCATGTAGACGCGATTTGTGTTGCTGTACCGACAAGGCTACATTATGCCGTAGGCATCAACTGTTTATTAGCCGGAATCCATGTTTTAATTGAGAAACCAATAGCAGCTAGTATTTCTGAGGCCGAGTCTTTAGTGAATGCTGCTGCTGAATCTCAGTGCATTTTGCAAGTTGGTCACATTGAGCGATTTAACCCCGCATTCAGGGAACTGAGTCAAGTTCTGAAAACCGAGGAAGTTTTGGCTTTAGAATCGCACCGCATGAGTCCTTATTCAGTGCGGGGGAGTGATGTTTCCGTGGTGCTGGATTTAATGATCCATGACATTGATTTACTGCTAGAATTAGCCGCATCACCAGTGGTGAAATTAACGGCTAATGGGACTCGTTCCTTAGACTCAGGTTATTTAGATTATGTAACTGCGACCTTGGGCTTTGCCAATGGAGTTGTTGCTACTCTTACAGCCAGCAAAGTTACTCACCGAAAAATCCGCCGTCTGGTTGCCCATTGTAAAAATTCATTCACAGAAGCAGATTTTCTCAATAATGAAATTTTGGTACATAGGCAAACCCCTGTCAACCCGCTGATCGATCAGCAAAAAGTCCTATATAGACAAGATGGTTTAATCGAAAAGGTTTATACCACTAATGTTCAGCCTCTGAGTGCAGAGTTAGAGCATTTTGTCAACTGTGTCCGTGGTGGCAATCAACCCTCTGTTGGTGGTGAACAAGCTCTCAAAGCTCTGCGCTTGGCTAGTTTAATTGAGCAAATGGCTTTAGAGGAAAGAGTCTGGAATCCATTAGAATGGTCTTCAGAATCGAGAGTCCAAGCTTTGACATCAACTATTTAACGCCAACTAGCAGTGGGGGAAGGAACGGTTTTTTCTCCCACTCTGGCAAAAGCGGAGTTATATAAACAATCTTCTGCGGGTAATTTTAGAAATTAAAAGGAGTTTAGCTAGTTAAATATTTGCCAACTAATACTAACTAATACTATGCTTTTCC
>NZ_KE384646.1:9580-11187 GCF_000426905.1 Dolichospermum circinale AWQC131C | reverse complement strand
ACTATTTTACCGCACTCTCACCCTCCCCTTGTGAAAGGGAGGGGACTTTTTACCCCACTCTCACTGTTAAAGATATGGGCTTTTTAACAACAAAATACCCGACTTCTTAAAGAAGTCAGGTATCTGAGGAAATTTTACCGCTACCTAGCTTAAACAGCCACAGTCACAAAGCTACTAGTAGATAAAGTACCCTTATATCCCGTGATTTCCACAATGGCATCACTGGCATCACTAAAACCAGCAGTGCTATCATTAATAGCTACATAGCTCTTTGAGCCTATGGTAAATAATGCAGCCGCATTAGCACCAAAGTTAGTAGTAGTTAATGCGTTACCAATGGCAGTGGCATTGAGTCCGGTAACTCCACTCACAGTATTAAACACAGACCGGGCAGTGCTAACTACAAAACGGTCAGTCTCTGCACTGTTAAAATCTTTGATGGTATCAATTCCAGCTAACAAGGAATGGGTTAAGTTAGTATAAACAAACCTGTCACTACCTAACCCTCCCGTTAAGGTATCTGCACCTAAACCACCAATTAAGGTATCATTTCCTCCAGAAGCTCTGATAATATCATTACCAGCACCACCGTCGAGAAGGTTATCTTTGGTGTTATCTGTAATGGTATTATTCAGGGTATTACCTGTACCATTAATATTGGTGGCTATTTCTTGTAAAGCCAGGTCTTCTAAGTTGTCGGTAAGTGTGTAACTGATAGTGGTGTGAACCTTATCTGTACCTTGATTGGCAAGTTCTATCACACTGTCACCAGCATTATCTACCCAGTACCAATCATTACCAGTTCCCCGGGTCATGGTATCAGCACCAACACCACCCATCAAAGTATCATTACCGGCATTACCAACAAGGCTATCAGCACCGGCACCACCATTGAGAACATTATTACCACTGTTACCTAAGATAGCATTATTGAGGCTGTTGCCAGTGCCGTTAATGTTCCCTTCTCCTGTTAAAATCAGGTCTAGTTGGCTGGAGTTTAATGTGTAGCTGGTGGAGGATTGAATACCATCATTAACGTTGGTGACGGTAATGGCTACGGCTTTGGTGGTGTTTGATATACCATTATTAGCGATAACGTTGATGTCATAAACGTTATTTGCACCGCTATCACCAGGTGCTTCAAAGTTAGGAGCGGTTTTGAAGGTGACAACGCCGTTGTTGATGTTAAATAGGTTAGCATCAGTACCGGATAAACTGTAGGTGAGGGCTGTATTTACATTTACGTTGGTGGCGGTGACGGTGTAAACTGTTTCTGTACTGTTTTCTGCAAAGGTGGCGGTGCCAGCGCTGGTAATAACTGGTGCTAGATCTATGATTTGTAGTCCTGAACCACCATCAGCAACATAAACGTACTTTCCCTCTATTACTAAAGATTCAGCATAACCAGGTGTATTAATAGTACCTACTAAAGTGGGGGTACTGGGGTTGCTAATGTCTATAATTTGTAGTCCTGAACCACCATCAGCAATATAAGCGTAGTTGCCGACTACTTGTACCCTACTAGCAGTACCAAGTGTATCAATAGTACCTACTAAAGTGGGGGTACTGGGATTGCTGATGTTGATGATTTGTAGTCCTGAAGTTCC
>NZ_KE384646.1:0-9291 GCF_000426905.1 Dolichospermum circinale AWQC131C | reverse complement strand
TATCCAAAGTTGCTGCTAAGGTCGGTGAATTAGGATTGCTAATGTTGATGATTTGTAGTCCTGCATGAGCATCAGCAACATAAGCGTAATTATTTAGCACGTCTATACCAACACCATAACCAGTTGTATCATAAGTTCCTACTAAAGTCGGTGAATTAGGATTGCTAATGTTGAAGATTTGTAGTCCTACAGTATCATCAGCAACATAAGCGTAGTTGCCTACCACTCGTACGTTACCAAAAACACCAGATGTATTAGAAGTTTTTCCAATGAGAGAAGCCATATTGTTTATTTCCTTGTGATCAAAAAAGAAGTAGAAGGCTCAAAAAAATTCCAGCCATGAAACGGTATATAAAAAGTCTTGAATGGGATATTCCCCTAGAGACTGAAAAAGAGGGAAAATAGGGAAAATACAGACTAGGCTTACTCAGGTAAGAGATCAAATTTGACTCTAATTCTGTAAATCCCTACGGGCAGTGTATTGTCACCATTACCTTGTAAGGACAACTTGACTCCATAGTCGTTAGCGGTGATAGGACCTGCTTGTAATGCTCCAGGTGTATTTAAATTAGTAGTACCAGCACTGGGGGAAATATTACCAGTAGCGATCTGAGTATTGTTGGAGTCTTCTACTTTGGCGGTGATGACATCAATATCACTGAATTCTTTGGTTGTAAATTCACTGCCATTATTTTCAATAGCAATAACGGCAAATTTTATGCCAGTATTGCAGGTAACGTTGATATTACCCACGGTGTCAGTTTCTAATCTGAGGGGGTTGAGGGTGCCGTCAATGATGTTTGTTAAGGTTCCGGCGGTGGTGCTGTTGACAGCGCAAGTTGCGGGAATAACACCGAAAAAATCAACATCAGCAGTTTGGGCTTGGGCTTGGGAATTGAGGGCTATACTGCTAAAAGCAGCGATAGTGGTAACTAAGGTAAGACGACCTAGATTCATTTTTTTCATGACTAAGGGTAGATTAGGCAATTTGACCTGTACATTAATAAGACGTTTGAGATACCCAATTTGTGATTTATTTTTTTACTTAACTTTTCTGTGTAATAAAGGTCACTCTACCCTCACTCTCATGGAAATTACTGGGGTGTTATCAGAACACTGACACGGATTTTGTAGGTTCCTTGTGGTAATAAGCCGGAAATATTGGTAATCTCAAGGTAAACTAGATACTCTTTACCACTAGTGACTGCTGCTTGAACTGCACTTGCTACATTCAACGGATAAACTGGGGTAGACTTGCCACTAGGTGAAATTTCACTTTCAATCAGGAGATTATCACCATCTTTGACTTTGGCGTTGATCAGATCAAGATCGTTGTATGTTTTACTGCCAGATAAAACCGTACCGTTATCAGTAATATTAGTAATGATCAAAACTACGCCAGTGGTATGAGTAATATTTACTACTGCTGGTGTAGGATCATTACTTTCAAATTCTTGCTCAGGGGTGTTCTCAATAGGACCTGGACTGGTGCTGTTAATCTTAACAACGGATGGTATGGTGCCTGTAAAGTTTATATTAAGATCTTCGGCTGAGGCTTTGAGTGGAAAAGCAGCAGCAATAATCACAGCTAAACTTGTACTTACTGTAGTTCGGTAGATCATGATTAAGAATTGACTATAGGAAAGTTGATATGGAGGAGGAGAACGAGGGGGAATAACTTTGGCTACTCTTTGGTTCATACTATGAATGTACGCTTTTTGGCAACTTGGAGTTCTAATTGCTGTGCAATAGCGACCTGCTTGCAGCAGTGCTGCGCTTTTTTCTGCTAAGACGATCAGATTTACGCAACTGGCACATTGGTAAGGTGAGTTAGAATAAATACCTGCAAATAAACAGATTGTTGACATCTGACGCACCCTACAACAGATTTTTACAAAAGTTGAATTATCCCCCTTTTCTCCTATTTTAGGGAAACCGACATCTAGTTTCTTCTCCTGGTCAAGAGGAGGGTTGGGGTCGGGTAAAACCTGACTATTAACTGCTTCTGGTAATTCTTCCTGGTTGGATAATTCTAAAATCGGTAATTCTATATTTTCAATATTGGCTAATCCTATTTTAGTGATCTGATCAGATTCTTTATTTCTGTCACTTTGAGGTTGTTTCTCAAATTTACTCTGGTCTTCCCCGATATAATTTTGATGATATCGCTGTTTTAAAATTATCCGAGCTTCATGAATTCGCCTACGTACATTGCAGCAGGAAATATTCAGTTTTTGTGCAATTTCTATATATGATAGTTGTTCTTGAAAGTATAAAATAAAGGTATCACGTAGTATGGGACGTAACTAATCAATCCAAACAGAAAAAATTTTTTCCAGTTCTTGTTGCGTAGCAACAAGAACTGGATTTTCCTCTTCGTTGGTTACAAATAATTCTGCATTTCTATGACTAATAACTTCCCAATTATGACAATACTGGACAGTCTGATAACGCTGTCTTTGAATATCAAGACAGAGATTATAAGTTAGTTTTGTTACCCAAGCTTTAAAGTTGATCACTTGTACCTGATAGATACGTATTTTCTCTTCAGCTTTGAGCATGGCTTGACTTAAAACATCTTCAGCATCAGTAATGTTACCCATCCAATTCACACAAGCTTGGTATAAATATTCATTGTGATCCATCCACAATGACCAAAACTCTGATGTCATCATAACAATATAATTATAGTAGGTTGACTATAAAGCCATCTTAGAAGCAATGCACTGAGCTTGTATGCGATTTTTTTTCGGTCAGTAAAACCAAAAATGTTTAGTTAATATATCTTAATATATAGTACGTTGCTATTGTCAATAGTTTTGATTCTGAAATTTTCTATTGTGGTGTATTAAGTAGGTTAGCGTTAAAAATTGTCGTCAGCAGATGGCAAGCAGTATCATAGCAATGAACAATCATTACACTTCATTGCGAAATCAGCAACCAGACAAAAAACATGATAGATTCTAATCTAGTACGGCTATTACACCAATTTACGAAGGAGAACACAGTCATCATGGAATCAAACGTATTAACGGGCGCAACTGTAGATAATCAAGATATCAGCGACTATGTTGCCCATTTACAGTTGCACATGACACTACAAGCTCGCAACTTGGTTCCCAACTTCCAACAAACCATACAAGATAGTCGTCAACAATTACTTCATCAAACCCAAGCAGACTTTGAAAAGTTCGCTTCTCGTCAAAGTCTATAGAATGTCCATAGATTTAAAAGTATTTTTAGCAGAATTAACATAGAATAAAAGCAGAGATTTGTGGTTTTCACCCTCAGGGTATAATCACGGTTTCTGCTTTTGATATTTTTTTATGTATAGTCAAGGAAATCACTCTTTGGAAACAAGACCTGAGAGTAAAAACTAGTTAAACTAAACTAGTTAAAATAAAATAAAAATGATATTATAACATAATAATTATAACATAACTATCATATTTTGTTTTTGTAAAGGTTAAATAGCGGCTTGAATTAAAATGACTTCATTATTTACTCGTCACCCCAGTGTTATTATTAGACCAGTTCAACACCGAGATTTGGACGGCATTGAATCCTTGACTCAGGAATCATTATCCCATCTTTCGCCCCAAGCAGCTACTGAATCTATAGGTGAAATGCAGTGGCTACGGCGCTGGTATGGATTACTTAAATTTTTAAGTTGGTTTCCTAACCCATTACAATACCGCTTCTGGGGCTATATCGCCGAACAGGGACGAATACTGTTAGGAATGATTCAAGTATCACCCTTTAACCGAACTCGCAGCACTTGGCGAGTTAATCAAGTCATGTTAGCACGAACCGGCGATCGCATGGGGGTAGGTTCTCAATTACTACGCCATTGCTTTGAATCAATTTTAGAAGCGCGGACGTGGATACTAGAAGTTAACGTTAATGATGTTGATGCCTTAGCACTTTATCGGCATAATGGATTTCAACGTTTAGCGGAAATGACATATTGGGAAATTAGTCCGCAGTTATTAGGGGAATTAATCCAAACCGAACCAGATTTACCCAATCTTTTGCCGGTGAGTAATGCTGATGCTCCTTTATTATATCAACTAGATACAGCATCCATGCCGCCTTTAGTGAGACAAGTATTTGATCGTCACACCCACGACTTTAAAACTACCTTGTGTGGGGCGATAATTGATGCTGTCAAGCAGTGGACGAGTAAAACTGAAGTTGTCAGTGGCTATGTGTTTGAACCCCAGCGAAAAGCAGCTATTGGTTATTTTCAGATCCAACTGCACCGTACCGGGGCAAATCCTCATGTAGCAACTCTCACGGTTCATCCTGCTTATACTTGGTTATATCCTGAATTATTGTCTCAATTAGCTCGCATTGCCCAAGATTTTCCCCAACAAGGGTTACAATTAGCTTCTTCAGATTATCAACCAGAACGGGAGGAATATTTAGAGCGTATTGGTGCTAAACGTCGAGAACATACCCTGATCATGTCTCGTTCAGTGTGGCATAAACTGAGAGAATCGAAATTTGTCTCTTTAGAAGGGATTCAGTGGCAAGAAATGTTACAAGGACTGCAACCAACCCGTAAACCCATACCTGGGGGAATGTCATGGATACCGCAAACACAACAGGTACAGCCAGAAAGAGCTATACCAACCCAGTCAGAAATTGTCGGTTTCCCTCATAAAAGTTCTCATATAGATACACCCTCTGCCCTAGACTCAGCCACAGATCAATCCCATGAACAACAATAACGTGATTTCTCCACAGCAATCAAAATCATTTATCTCCGCTTTGGGTGTAGATGTTGGTAGTAAACGCATCGGTTTAGCGGGATGTGATGGGACTGGTTTAATTGCTACGGGTATCACCACCATTGAGCGTCGTTCCTTTGTCGAAGATGTAGCACAAATCCAGCAAATAGTCAACCAGCGACAGGTACAAATTCTTGTTGTTGGTTTACCATATTCAATGGATGGTACTATTGGTGTTCAAGCTCGTCATGTGCAAAAATTTGCCTCTAGACTGGCTTCGGCGCTCCAACTTCCCTTAGAATATATGGACGAAAGATTAACTTCCTTGCAAGCAGAACAACTGCTGATAGCTGAGAATCGTTCCCCGTCTAGAAATAAGGGTTTAATAGATCGTAAGGCTGCTGCATTGATTTTACAACAGTGGTTAGATGCTAGACGCAGTTTAGTACAGGGGTCAGTAACATTTACTGATGAGTGATCCCTTTTTACATGGTATTCTAAAAACTATTACTTCTATCTCTCAATTTATGGTTGACATCAACTGTCCGCAAGCAGTTTCATGATTTCCATATTTAAGAGTATTAGATTTTATGATTACAGCTACATAATTCAAGTATGTATTCATCTCCATTTTCTGAAGACAATGATCACGATTCCGAAAGTTCTCTGATTTTAACAGACGAGCTAAAACGCACCCTAGAATGTTACATTGAACATAATCTATCCGTAGATGGAGAAAAGTATGTTCTGCTTCTGCCCGTAGATACACCAATAGAAATATTTGCTTGGCAAAGTGACGGCGATGAAGAAGAGGCCGTATTAGTAGAAGATGATGATATCATTGAAGAAATATTCGGCACGGCTCAAGCTGTTCTTTCTGAGCAAAACCTGATCCTCAAGAATACTGCTTATGCCTTAACTGTAGCAGGAGAGTTACCTCCTGAGGATGAGTCTAAATTCTTCACTTTAGAAATTGAAGACGAAGAAAACGGCTTAGAACCAGAGCAATTAATGGAAATTGCCAATTTTTATCATGATGACCAGGAGTATGCAATTTATACTCCCCTAGACCCCCTACTCTTTTTTGCCAGAATTACTAAAACTGGTGAACCAGAATTACTTTCTCCCGAAGAGTTCCGCAAATTTCAACCCCTCTTAGAAGAACATCTTTTTAATGAAGTTGAGTAATTAATTCCCAAATTTAAGCATCTAGGAGCGAGGAATCAGAGGACTCGCAAAACTCTCAACCCTTGCTCCCATGCTGAAAATGGTGTTGCTAAATTCAACCTTGGCAACTTTAATTATTTGCGTTTTTGCGCTTTTGTGTGAGATATTAGAAATCTCATGGTAACTATACAAAAATTATGACTCGCAACCATCTATTACAGCCTAACTTAATTTTAGCGGGTTCAGTTTTAACACTGACATCAGAGGTAATCCAACAATATGGGCTAAAAGGGCTAGTATTGGATGTGGATGAAACTTTAGTACCTATGACCACAAGTTCTACTTTTCCAGAATTACAAGCATGGGTAGAGGAAATACGTATTTGTACGGCGTTGTGGTTGGTTAGCAATAATTTAAGTGAATCCCGAATCGGTGGTATTGCCCGTTCTCTAGATTTACCGTACTACTTAGGCGCAGCCAAACCCTCCCGACGAAAAATTCGGGCTGCGTTACAAGGGATGAATTTACCCGCCCATCAAGTGGGTATGGTGGGCGATCGCTTGTTTACAGATGTATTAGCGGGTAATCGTTTAGGAATGTTTACAATTCTAGTAGAGCCAATTATCCATCCTGATTTTACAGCCATCCGTTCCCATCCTGTCCGCAATATTGAAGTTTGGATATCAGAGATATTAGGTGCATCTATTAACGGCAAAAAACACAGGTAATCAGCCTTTCCTGCAATACAAATCTTTACAAAGATTCATAATTCATCAGGAAAGTAAATATAAAGAAATACTTAAGAAAGTCTCTAGTTTTTGAAAAATAGGCGATTATTAATTTTAATAACATCAGGGTCAGCCAAAAAAGACCCTAGCGGATAATAGATCAATATAAAGCCGTACAGCGTCAACCTTCACTATAGAGGGATTGGCGCTGTATATTTTGTATAGTTTTTCTGACAAATATCTGGGTAAAATTAATTATATCATGTCCGGTTGAACACTTATCATCTCTGTTGAGGCTGGTCATGGGTAATTGGTAATTGGGAAAAGGCAATACAATGATGAACTGGCCGGACATGATATTACATATTTAATAGTCAAGTTTTACCAGTGATAACCCCTCCCTAACCCTGTTTTTGACCCCAGGGGGTTTTCAAGGGGAATTAAAGGGGTTATTTTGGCTCTGGGGAATAAGCTGTTGTGTATTTAACTTGTATAAGTCTGGTGGGCAAGACTTGTACTGAGCTTGGTCGTTGTATGTCCACCCCACAACCATTTTATTTGAGAATTATACAATTTAGGTGGGTAACAGCTTAATTACAGCAAAGGTTATTTATGCCTTTTTTGATGCCATTGCCAAGCGTGAGAGACAATATCTTTAATATCTGGATATTGAGGTTGCCAATTCAAGATTTTTCGAGCTTTTTCGCTTGTACCAATTAAAGCTGGAGGATCTCCGGGACGACGGTCACATTCCTTGACTGATATTATCATACCTGTAACATCTTCCGCTGCTGCAATTACTTCTCTAACTGAAAAACCGTTACCATTGCCTAAGTTAAAAACCTCACTTTCACCACCATTTAATAAATATTCTAGCCCTAAAATATGGGCATCTGCTAAATCATTGACATGAATATAATCGCGGATACAAGTACCATCAGGAGTAGGATAATCAGTACCAAAAATACTAATAGCTTCCCGTTGACCTAATGCTGTTTGCAATATTAAAGGGATTAAATGGGTTTCGGGATGATGATCTTCTCCTAATAATCCTTGGGGGTTAGCACCAGCAGCATTAAAATACCGAAAACGCACTGATTTAAAATTGTATGCTACATCAAAATCAGTTAATATTCTTTCTACCATTAATTTGGTTGCACCATAGGGATTAATGGGATTTTGGGGATGATCTTCGGTAATGGGAATAAAATCCGGTACACCATAGGTAGCACAGGTGGAAGAAAAGACAAATTTATGAATAGAAGCTGCTAACATTGATTCTAATAATGTCAATGTTCCTAAAACATTATTCCGGTAATATTTAGCAGGATCGGTAACAGATTCACCTACATAAGCATAGGCGGAAAAGTGCATAACTGCGGCAAAATTGCGAGTCTGAAAAAGATTATCTAATAAAGTGCGATCGCTTGTATCTCCTTCGATCAATTCTACTTGTAAAACCTGTTCTACCAAATCCCGATGTCCATAGACCAGATTATCTAGAATTACCACCTCATAACCGGCTTGCTTGAGTGCTAACACCGTGTGAGAACCAATATATCCTGCTCCCCCCGTTACCAAAATACTAGGTTTTTCCGCTGACATAGTTTCTCCTTGATGATGATTTTATTCATCTAATTTAGCGTGAGTTTTAATGATTATAGAAAATAGTCAACTGATAATTATATAGTTTATATTAAGTTTAACCCGAATTGATTTGAGGGAATAACCATGACAGTATCCGTAGAATATATCCCTGTTACTCCTGTTGAATACCCGGAAGAGGACGGTAAACCAATGGCTGAAGGTGATCTACAATGTAGTTATTTGACTTATGCGAGAAATGTCCTCCGAATTTATTTTCAAAATCGTCCAGATGTGTATGTAGCTGGTAACTTATTCATCTATTATGAAAAAGGTTATCCCGGGTCAGTTGTCGCACCAGATGTATTTGTGGTATTTGGTGTGGAGAAACATGATCGAGGTAGTTATAAAACCTGGGAGGAAAATGATCAAACTCCTGGTTTTGTCTTAGAAATTACCTCAAGAAGTACCCGCAGTCAAGATCAAGGCGCGAAAAAAGGAATTTACGCTTTTTTAGGTGTCAGTGAATATTTTCAATATGATCCTACAGGGGATTATCTTAGTCCTCAATTGCAAGGTTTACATTTAGTTGATGGTAATTATTTACCGATTTTACAACAGGGTGTAAATGATCATATCATCTCTTTAAAAAGTGAAGTATTAGGTTTAGAGTTGCGACTAGAAGACGGAAAATTACGTTTTTACAACCCTGTAACAAATCAAATTCTTTTCACTCATGAAGAGGAAGTAACCGCTAGACAAGTTGCAGAAATAGCTAGACAGGAATCTGAAGCAAAAGCGCGAAAGTTAGCTGCTAAATTACGCGAGTTGAATATTGATCCTGATAGTTTATAATGAATAAGATATATCCCCAACTTTTTTAATAAGTCGGGGATATGAAAATTACGTTTCTAATTACGTTTTTAATTACATTTTTGTGTGAAAAACAAATGAACTCACAGAAACTACAACCCAGGGAATCATTAAATAAAGCATTTCTGAAAATCAATCCTTTGAGAAATGATATTGAAACTTTCAAAAAACATTTAAAAAACCTAATTGCAAAAATTAACGAATCT
>NZ_KE384645.1:6788-11874 GCF_000426905.1 Dolichospermum circinale AWQC131C | reverse complement strand
GTAACCTCCGTTTACAAGGCCTCTGCCAAGAGTAAACCGAGTAACATTCATCGTTGTAGGATCAAAGACAAGCATTAAATAAAACCCTCGCTTTTGATATCTCATCAATTAGCGATCGCTTTTAATATCAATAAAGTATATCTCATACGATTATAAGTTAGCTTTAGGGGATAGATAGATTAAAAGCGAAAATTTAGTGGTCTTCTAGCCAGGTTTTTAACTCAGAAATATCCGTAAACTCAAGTAATTGATCAACTAACATTTCAATTACACTTATGTCTATAATCATAGGATTTAACTGGTTGCCAGCCATTATAATCCTGTAAATATCCAGCCAGAGTTTTCTGAAACTGCTCAAAACTAAAAGTATCAATAACCTGTTGACGCAAGGATTCTGGCTGATACATTAAAGGATGAGGATATGTACCCTGTAAAATCTGAATAATGGTTCTAGCAATTTCATCTACATCATCAGGATTTACCAACGCTCCCAATTTACCATGACAAAGAGCATCAACTGCACCATCTTGATTACCTCCCAAAACAGGTTTACCACAAGCTAATGCTTCTAAATAGACAATACCAAATCCTTCTTTTTTACTGGGCATAGCAAAAACATCACAGATATTGTAGTAATCACACAGTTGTTCATCAGGAATAAATCCAGCTAAGGTGACACAATCTTGTAATCCGAGTTGGGTAATTAATTGCTTAATTCTAGTTTCGTCATTTCCTTTACCCACAAGAATGTAATGAACATCGGGAATTTGCTGACGAATTTGAGGAAGTGCTTGAAGAATTTGGTCATAACCCTTATGGCGTTCAACTTCCGCTAGTCGAGCTACAGTTAATACTATAGTTTGTTCGCGCCTTAGTCCATATTTTTCTAATAAATAAGCAGGTTTGGGGACTATTTGAAAGCGACTTGGATCAAACTGGCATGGTAATATACCAATTTTATTCGGGTCGAGGTTTTGTTCTTTGATTAGGCGATCGCGAGTATAGCTACTAATTGCTAAAATCAGGTCTGCATGATGTAAAGCTGTTTGCAAAAGTGGGTTGTTAATATCCCAGGCTTCGATACCATAAGCGACTGTCCAATAGGGGATATTTGTCAACCGTTTTAGCCAGTAGGCGGCAACAGTGAAATTCAGGTGTCCGGTAATGATTAATTTTGGGCGTTTCCAGATTCCCCAACCAATTAACTGGGCTGCAAATGCAACTGTTCTCAGTGGTAATGGTATAGATCCAGCAAAGTGAAATCTAGTAGGGGCTAGGGTTGAGAAGTTGGGTGAGGAATGTCTATCATGTTTGATCAAGATATCATAATCAGTATCGGGGTAGATATTTTGAATGGCTTGGAGGAAGAAACAGCAGTATGTTTGAATACCCCCTTTAAATTCAAATAAGTTGGGAAACCAGAGGTGAAAGTTAACTTTATTCATAGGTTTTATGAATATTTAATAGTAATTGTACCTTATTGGCTAATCGTTGCCGATACAAACCCCAATTCAACTCCTCCGCTTTGCGTCTAGCTGCACGTCCCATTTCTGCTAGTTCTTGAGGATGAGAATAACACCATTCCAGTTTATCTTTGAGGGCTTCTACATCTCGAATGGGAATAATAAACCCTTCCACACCATCAGTGATAATATCAAGACCTGCTGTATGAGGTGTAGTAATTATAGGGATACCACAGGCCATTGCTTCTAAAAGGACTAGGGCAAAACCTTCAACTAAAGAAGGGAAAACAAAAACACTGGCACTACTGTAATATTGGTTTAGCAAAAAATGGGGAACAGAAGGAACATGACGACAAATATGTTTGTATTGTTCTAACCAACCTGGAGGAAAAAGATTTTGTCCCACAAAAACTAATTCTCCATTGGTTAGTTTTAGGTCTTGCCAGGCTTGCAACAGATAATGAGCGCCTTTACGGGGAGAAACGCGACCTACAAATAAAGCCCGGAAATGATCATCTAGTTTAGGCTGAGGTTGAAAATATTCAACAGGCGCACCATAAGGAAGAACACTAATTTTTTCTTCCTGCACACCAATTTCCAGAAGTGATTTTTTGGTGAAAGAAGATGCTACAAATATATGATCTGCTAATTCAACTTCTTTTTGTTTACGTTCAATTTTCCAAACTGGTTCTTTAATTGATTTAATTGCTGAAGCTAATTCTGGAAAAAGTTCAGCTTCTTGACCCATAATTTTTCTTGTCATCTGATAATAAGGAATAGGCAAATCATATAAACAGAGAATACCGTGTTGTTTTCCCTTTTGAAATGTGGTTGCAGCCAAATCCTCATAAGTATAAATAGCATCTAAGTCCCGGAGATGATGGTTGGCAACGTGATTATCAAGACAGACATACACCCAGGCGACTAAATTTATATGTCTAAAAAATGAACTACGTGCTAAATTTGTCCTCAACAGAAAGATACGTATAATTTCCTGCCAAGGATAAGTTTTTATTGGTACACCATGAGGAGAAAGCCAAGTTCTTCTACTTAATTCATTACTAATGAAAGTTCTCAATTGTTTAGGTAATAAATTCAAATATTGCCATACCGGTGCTTGTGGATTATAAGCAATAGGGGTAATTACTTCTTTTAATAGATTAGCTTCTGCAAATGCTAAGGCGGCATTTTGAGCAAAAGATGGATTAATTTGATGTATTAGGGAAATACGTGGATTAGACATATTTTTGCTGTAATTGGTTTCGGTACAATAATAATTGCTGATATTCTAATTGTGGAAGTAAGAAGATAAAACCAGCAAAAAACCAGTAGTAAACTGCAAAAGTAGTATTAAAGACAAGTTGTCCTGTAAAATTAATGGCTTGAAATAAGAAAGCAGCAAGGGCTAAGTTACGCAAAAAAGGAGTTTTTAATTTCAAAAACGAACCTAATAAAGAGATGATTAAGTATAAACGCAGCGCGTACCAAAGGATAAAACCAAAAATTCCTATTTCCAGAACAACTCTTCCCGTTTCACCCTCAGAAGGTGGAAGAGCTTCACCGGAAGCTAGCTGTAAGGTATTACGCAAAACAGGTATAGCCGGATGGGTTGCACCTATACCATAACTATCAAATCCTTTAAATTGCATAGCTGTTTGAGGTTGTACAAAAGCACCAAATATACGATCACTGAAGTTATCAGAATTAGTGGCACGTTTATAAAAAGCTTCTATCGCTCTGCTAAAAAATATAGGAACAACAGCAGCAATTAAAGCTACTGGTAGAATAAAATTTTTAGTTGTCTTTACTACTTGTGAAGGCTTACTCAAGAATAGTAAAGAGAAATATCCTAGTAAAAATAAAGTTTCAAACAGCAATAACGCACGCGCACCTGACATGAAACTTGTACCAACTACTAAGAATGCTTCTATAACAGTTATGATTTGCCATTTTTTAGTCTGGGGTAGGGACAATATTGGCATCAGTGCAGTAAAGCAAAAAGACATATAAGTTGAATAGCCAACAATGTAAGGAAATGTGCCTGTTACTCTAGCATTGCCATCAACAGCTGCTTGTGCTTCTACTCCACCTGCATACATATTTATAGGACTATTGATGGGACTAAAGAACTGAACTATAGCTAAAATAGATACTGGAATTACTAATAACAAATAATTACGTAAGAATTGATATAGTTCCTCCTGAGACTCAAATAAGGTAGGTATCATCCACATCAAAGGAATATAAAACAAATATGCTTTAAATCCAAATAAACCAACTATTGGTGAGCCTAAGCCGGGATTAAATATTTGAAATGCACACCAACCAGTACAGAGGAATAAGGTAATAGTTAGAAAACCAGATTTTCCATGATATTTAGGCTCAGAACTTGAGTAAAATTTGAGATAAGCTCCCAATAGGATAATATCTTTAAGAAAGTAAATTAAGTCGCTGGCTTGGGGTAGCACCCACTTCCTCAGCGCACCCTCTAACACAACAATGATGAGGGCAAATTTGACTGATCTTCGCCAATTTAGAGATGATAGCCAAACAATTGCAATTACAGCTATTAAGGGAAGAAGTAGGTTCATTTAATGGAATCCTGTAGAACATCAAGGTAAGCTTTAGCAACAGCTTTGCTGCTGTGACGCGCTAAGTGCGATTTCGCTTTTTCTTTGTAATTTGTCAGTTGCTCAGGATTGGTAAGTAAGTTAAAGAGAGCTTGAGTCAACTGCTCAACATTGCCATTAGCAAATGTTAGACCACAGGGTCCAATGGCATCCTTTAAGCCTCCACCCTCAGAACCTATAACCACACAACCACAGGCAATACCTTCTAATGCGACAATGCCAAAGGGTTCATCCCATAAAGATGGAACAACCATAATTTGGTGAGCATTTAATAATTTTGTGAGTTCATGCTCTACTTTAACACCAGCAAAAGTTACTTGATCATTAATTTCTAAGTCTTTTGCTTGCTGAATTAATTGATATTCTTCTGGACCAGTACCAATAATTGTTAACTGAGGTGTGAGTCCCTTTGATTTCAGTTGAGCTAATGCCTCAAGTAGTAAATTAGCTCCTTTATCAGAAACCAACCGTCCTAAAAATACGAGTTCTTGGTTACGGTTAATGTCTGGAATTTCATAGAATATATCTTCTCGATATGAATTGGGAATTATAGTGGATGATGCGGGTAGAGCTTGAGCTATGGCATGACTTACTGAGATATTAGTCGCAAAACGAGTCACAAACTTTTTCAGATAATCTTGCCAACTTTCACTACCATCAGTGCGACGATACCATGTATGATGGCTTATTACTAAAGGACGATGGACAAAAAGAAGTGGATAAATACCTTTTAAGCTTACACAACCTTGGAAATAAACTTCACACCAATAAGTGAGTTGTAATACTTGTTTTTTACTAGGTTGTCGAATGACTTCAAAGGGAAATTGTTTGGAGTCTGTGGCAGGTGTTTGTGATATTAGCTTCACTTCATGTCCCTGATAGATGAATTCATGGGCTAATGTAGAAATAATTGTTTCTAATCCACCTATGCTTGGATAAAACAAGGGTGAGTATATTAATATTTTCATATATGAATAAAAGCTAAATCTACAT